>NZ_FRDJ01000005.1 GCF_900143265.1 Fervidobacterium gondwanense DSM 13020
GCTTTTTTCCCTGAGAAAAGGAGTTTACACCCCGAAGGGCTTCGTCCTCCACGCGGCGTCGCTGGATCAGGCTTTCGCCCATTGTCCAAAATCCCCCACTGCTGCCTCCCGTAGGAGTAGGGCCCGTGTCTCAGTGCCCTTGTGGCCGGCCATCCTCTCAGACCGGCTACCCGTCGTCGGCTTGGTAGGCCGTTACCCTACCAACTACCTGATGGGCCGCAGGCCGCTCCCCTGGCACCTTTCGGCCTTTACTCTCCCGAGTCTACGGCGGTTTACCCGCAGTTTCCCACGGCTATCCGCCTCCAGGGGGCACGTTCCTACGTGTTACGCACCCGTCCGCCGCTATGCAGCCTTCCGCCAAAGCTTCCAGCCGCACCGCTCGACTTGCATGTGTTAGGCACGCCGCCAGCGTTCACCCTGAGCCAGGATCAAACCCTCCAAGCTAACCCTTGTCAGGTTCAACCCAAGCTTATCTTTTTTCGGTGGCTGCTATTCGTATTTCAATGACCGGGCTTTCCCTTACCTTCTTCGTGTCGTCGCTCGGCGCTTTGTTAATTTACCACAGTCCTTCAATTTTGTCAAGACCCGTACTTTCTTCCGCTTGCTTTCCTCAAGCGTTTCTTAATTTACCATATCCTCTTTGTTTTGTCAACTGTCTTTTTTCTTTTTTGCCTTCCGTCTGCCTTCTGTCAGACGGCGAGATTCATTCTACACCATCTTGCGTTAACTGTAAAGCCTCATTCCGTAACGACTCCTTACCACTTTCTGTTACAAACAACCACAGCATGCCTATCTCTCAGGCGTTTCGATAGTGACTAAAATACGCTAAAATAATATGGGAGTGTGAATTAGATTAGGAATTTCAAGAATATGTTCACAAAAACTGGAACGAGCAGGGAAATAACAAACCCATGTCCGAAGGAAACAAGAGCTGTCTCTCTGTCGCTATAAGTTGCGATAATTCCAAGAAGAGTATCCATAGACGTTGCCCCTGCAACAGATATTGTTCCGTAGCGAGAAAATTTTAGTCCAAACGGAGAGATAACTATTGCAATTAATTCCCTCAGCACATTTGCAAAGAACGATATACTTCCTATATACGCACTGTATGAATTTGTTATGAGGACAGCAGACAGACTGTACCATCCAAATCCTGAGGCAGCAACTATAGTTTCAAGCTGTTTCAACGGTAGGAAGAAGGACAATACTAATACAAATGAAAGGGTACCTACAATCGTTGAAATTATGCTTCCTATAATATCTTTCAAAAACCTCTTCTCTATCTTCTCCTTACTTAAATCCAAACCTACCAAGAATACAAGTGAATAAAGAACAATGTCAACAGTATTTCCCGGTAATTGAGTACGAGTAAGACGTCCAACTATCAGTCCAATAACAACAGATCCAATCAACATTAAGATGCTCATTTTTTATTCACCACCCTCTCAATAATGTAACCAACCAAGAAACTCCCCGCCCCACCTGCAAGTGCGATTAATAGTCCGAAAAATATTATTGAATCAATTTTGCTGAAAAGTTCATCGTTACTCCCAATTTTAAGTCCGAGAGAGAACAACAAGGTCATTGTAAGAAGCATTATCACTTTATATTTTCCTATCCATTTTGTATTTATGAATTTCCCTACAAAGAAACCTGCAAAAAATACGATTAATACCCACCAAATCATGTTCTTCGCTCCTTGTCAAAAGTCTTTATAAAAAGGGAGGCGCATATGCCTCCCAATCAGTTATTTAAAACTGCTTCGAAAATTACGGATGCACTCTGTAGAGCGTTCTTGCGAACGGAATGGCTTCTCTTATGTGTTCAAGGCCTGCAATCCATGCTATTGTTCTCTCCACACCAAGTCCAAATCCGCTGTGCGGAACTGAGCCGAAATTCCTTAAGTCGAGGTACCAGTCGTATTTTTCAACTGGCAGGTTATGTTCTTTCAATCTTTCAACCATTAGATCGTAGTCATGTATACGTTGCGATGCACCGACTATCTCACCATAGCCTTCCGGTGCAAGTAGGTCATCGCAGAGAACAACCTGCGGATTTTCTGGATCAGGTTGCATGTAAAATGCCTTTGCCTGTCTTGGGTAATGTGTTACAAACAATGGGCTGTCGAATTGTTTTGCCAAGACTGTTTCTTCGTCTCCTCCAAAGTCATCGCCCCATTTTATGTCAAATCCCTGCTTTTGCAAGAAGTTAACAGCTTCCGTGTAAGTCATTCTCGGGAATGGTTTTTGAACCTTTTCAAGTTTTGAAACATCCCTGCCAATCGCTACAAGGTCGTCGTATACGTTGTTCAGCACGTATTGGACTATGTAGTAAACCAGATCTTCTTGGAGCCTGACGTTATCTTCGTGTTCGTAGTAGGCAACTTCCGCTTCGTTCATCCAGAACTCTATCAAATGCCTTCTCGTCTTTGATTTTTCAGCTCTGAACGTTGGTCCGAGGTTAAACACTTTTCCGAGTGCCATACATGCTGCCTCTAAGTAAAGCTGACCTGTTTGCGCAAGGTAGACTTTCCCATAGTCAAAGTAGTCAACTTCGAACAAGTTACCTGCAGTTTCGCCAATTGCTCCGGTAAATATAGGTGTATCGATCTGCACGAAATCCCTTTCCCAGTAGAATTTTCTAATAGCCTTTATCACAGCATCTCTTATCCTTAGTATGTGGAACTGTCTTTTGGCCCTAAGCCAGAGATGTCTGTGTTCCATCAAGTACTCTATGCTGTGGTCCGGTTTCTGGATTGGAAAGTCTTCTTGCGGTATCTGAACTGGAATGATTTCCGTAGCAAGTATTTCAACGCCAGATGGCGCACGCTCGTCTTTTCTGACTTTTCCCTTTACGATGAAAGATGATTCAAGCCTGAGTTTATCGGCACTCTCAAAATTCTCATCGCCAATTGTGCTCTTTTCAGCTACAACCTGAACAAATCCTGTCCCATCGCGCATTTCTATAAACAAAATCTTACCACTTGACCTTTTACGCCTTACCCAGCCTCTCAACTCAACTTCCTGGTCGATGTATCCTTTTAAATCTTTTATGTACACCCACTCCATACCCAATGCCTCCTTGTTTTTCAATTCATTTGCTCAAGATACTTAATTTAGATTATACCATATCTGCTTTCTTTTCAACATTCTGAAGTTTTCAATCTTTCTAATGTTGAATTGGTATGTTATAATTTTCTGAGATGATGCAAGGAGGAGAAGAAATAGTGATGCGGAAAATTCTTTTGGTATTTTTACTTCTCGTAATCAGTGGAATGTATTTCGGCTTTACAACACGAGAGCTTACAAGCTCTGAGATAGAAAAAATGTTTTCGAAACTGTATAAACTGAGGGCGGTTCCATACGTTTGGGGCGGAACCTCCGAGCTCGGTTTAGACTGCAGTGGATTAATTATTTACTTATTAAATCAGTTAGGGTACAAGAGATTCGTTTACAAGAATTCCTTAGTGTATGACGTTACGGCAGACAATATGTACAGGTACAACACAAAGCCCATAAAGGAGTTGAAAGATTTAAAGAAAGGTGACCTCATTTTCTTTGACATGAATGAAGACACGGTGTTTGACCACGTTGTTATATTCGAAGGAATCGATAAATACGGAAATATATGGGTTTGGGATTCCGCTGAGATGTCCGACGGGATACACCAAAATAAAGTTGATAGGCGTCCTTTGTCTTTACTCTCGGCAAGAAAATACGCTTTTGGAAGGATTTTGGTTGTACAGCAATAAGTGATCTGGTGTATAAATTAACAAAACGGCTAAGGTATCAACCTTAGCCGTTTTCTCTTTTTCATACCAATTGAACCTCTGTTTTTCCACAATTTATTTTATACTTTCTGCCCTTTACTTCAACTTCAAGCTCTGTCTCGGATTCGAATGCGATTTTTTCTTTTGTGATGCTCACTTTAATTGGTTTTCCAGCGTAATGTATCTTGAAACTCAAAGATTTCCAGTGTTCTGGTAGCCATGGGTTGAATTTGAGAGAACCATCTTTTTCCAATTCCATGCCTGCAAATCCGTACACAACTGATTGCCATGCTCCACCAGCGGATGCTGCGTGGAAACCGTTGTTCGTGTTGCCCTGGTTGTCTTCCAAATCAACAAGCACTGTTTTTAAGAAGTATCTGTAGGCATTATGTGTATCCCCAACTTTAAGTCCCATTATAGAATACATTGATGGGCTCAAGGATGACTTGTGCATCGTCCTTTTTTCGTAATATTCATAATTCACTTTCATCTCTTCAAATGTAAATTCTTCTGGCAAGACCAACATAAGCATGACAACATCAGGCTGTTTGATTAACTGCGTTTCACCGAGTTTAGTCAAATCAAGTCCTTTGGGCCACTTTGGTAATCCGTTTTCATCCCATTCAGTGATTTCGATATCCTCCAACTTGAAGTATCCTTCAAATTGTTCTATCAGTTTCTCACCAGGTTTTCGAGGAATGTATATTTTTTCTGCCTTCTCTACCCAGCTGTTTACTTCTTCATCAGTCAATCCGAGAAGCGTTTTTAGTTTTTCAAACTTTACGGGAGATTTTTCCCTTATCCAATTATAGTATTCAACTGCTTTCAACAAATTCCATTTCGCAAGGTAGTTTGTATAAACGTTGTTGTCAACGTGTTCGTGAAATTCATCTGGTCCTATTACCCTCTTTATTTCATACCTGTCTTCTTTTTCATTGTACTCAAGCCTCGATTCCCAGAATTTGCCGGTTTCAAGTAGCATCTCAACACCGTAGTCGACCATGAATTGATCATCTTTGGTCACTGTGTGGTAGTGCACTAACGCAACAGCTATGTCTGAATTTATGTGAAATTCTTCGTCGCCAGTCCAGATTCTCACAGGATTTCCAAGGTAATCTTCACCCCACTTTGGCGTAACCTCAAGCCCTTCGTCGGCTGATTCCCACGGGAACTGGGCACCTTTGAACCCGTTCATCTGTGCATTTCTTCTCGCACCAGGAAGTGTGTTGTACCTGTAAAGGAGCAAATTCTTTGCATATTCAGGCAGCGTGTAAAGGAAAAACGGGAACATAAATATTTCAGTGTCCCAGAAAACGTGTCCCTTATAACCTTCACCATGCAAACCCCTTGCACCTATGCTTACCTTTGGATTGTCAGGAGCGCACTGGTAAAGGTGGAAGAGGTTGAATCGTATTCCAACTTGCGCGGTTTCATCTCCTTCAATCACTATGTCCATATCATCCCAAGTTTTTTGTACAATCTTAGCATGTATGTCCAGTTCTTTATCGAAGGTGTCTTTTAGAAAACTTTCTAATTCACAAACTGTCCTTTCTACAAGATTTTCAATTTCAACATCTAACGATGTGTAAATGCTTCCGAATTTCTCAATAATTATCGACTGATTTTCCTTTACAAATATCGTGTAGCTCTCTTGAGGATTGTCGCCAATTTTTCTAAACTTTCTGAACTTCAAAGCGTTTTCTCCATCTTCATATTTTCCAGAAATGTAAGTTGCGATTGCTATGTTGTGCCCTTTATCGTGTGTTTTCACAAGAACAATTATTCCTGGTTCGAGGTCCTTTGAATCGAGTATTTCGTAATGCTGCACTTTGTTTATTGGGTCAAGATATCCGTTATATGTGTTTGCATCGATACAGCTTTCAACTACAATTTTCCCGTTAAACTTTGGCGTAATTTTATATCTAACACCAAAGCGATGGAGGTTGGCTCTGCTTACGAATCTTTGAGATTCTACGAGTATCGTCTTCTCATTAACTTCAAACTCATACAAAGAGTTAAGCAAGCCATTCTCCATGTCGAGTGTTCGTTCATACTTTTTCAAATTTGAATAATCAAGACTCAGCGGCTCATTGTCAACGTATATAGCAAACCTAAGAGGGTCTGGAAGGTTAACAAGCTCGGTAACCTGTGCGTGGTGTTTATCAAAGATACCGGCAACATATGTGCCTCTCATTGCTCTGCTTGAAAATTCTTCTGTACCGCGTAAACTTAGATAGCCGTTTGCCAATGTGAAGATGGTTTCGTAAACGAGGTTTTCTTCTGGCAAGTATTTCTCTCTACGCACTGTCCACATCACACTTCCCTCCGTAAACTCAGAATTCAAGTCAGAATTCAACAAGCTCTATTCCATGACCCACGAACGAGGTTATAACCCTATCAGCATCCTTAAGTATCTCGTGATCACCAACGCCTATCACTTTCATTCCTGCCCTCTTCGCCGCCTCTATTCCGGCTACCGCATCTTCAAAGACACAACAATCTTTTGGATCAACATTGAGTTCCTCGGCTGCTTTCAGGAATACCTCTGGGTCTGGTTTGGCTTTCGTGATCTTAGTACCATCGATTATCGAGTCGAAAAGATCAACAAGTTCGATTCTTCTGAGTATTGTCATTGTGTTCTTACTTGCAGAACCGATAGCAATCTTAATTCCGGCGTTTTTCAATTTTCTCAAGAACTCCTCGACACCTGGAAGTATCTCGTCTTTTGTCATCTGACTGATGTATTCGACATACCAATTGTTCTTCTTGTCGGATAACTGTTCTTTCAATTTTTGGTCTTCGATCTTAATCCCACCAACTGAGAGTAAAATTTCAAGCGACTCCATTCGGCTTACACCTTTCAATCTTTCGTTGTCTTTTTCCGTAAATTCAAATCCGAGTTCTTTCGCTAATCTTTTCCAAGCAAGGTAATGATACTTTGCGGTATCGACGATAACACCATCGAGATCAAAGATACAAGCCTTAGGTCTCATGCCTCGTCCTCCTTAATAGAATTTTCTTATCTTTATCCCTTCACAGCTACCGCTTTTCCTGTTTCGATGAAGTACCTCTGGAATGAGAGGAATATTATTATCATCGGTATAGTCATGAATATCGATGCAGCCATCATGTATTGCCAGTAAGTGTAGTAAGATGTTTTGAAGAAGTTCAATCCGAGAGTAAGTGTGTACATCTCTTTCCTGCTGAGTATTATCAATGGCCACTGAAAGTCGTTCCAGGCTCCGAGGAACGTGTAAATGGCAAGTGCACTGACAGCTGGGAGTGCGTTCGGTAAAACTATCTTGAAGTATGTTCTCAAAATACCCGAACCATCTATCCTAGCAGCTTCTTCAAGTTCTTTTGGAAAGTTTAAGAAAAATTGCCTCATCAAGAACAAGCCAAATATGTTTGTGAGCTTTGGAAGGAAGAGTCCAGTGTAAGTGTTCACCAAACCGTATTTGACAAGCAAGTTGTACTGAGGAATAAGCGTTACTTGCCCTGGGACCATCATTGTTGCAAGGAACATCGTGAACCAGAAGTTTTTAAGCGGAAAATTCAACCGAGCGAACGCATAACCACCAAGAGAATTTAGCAGTATATTTCCCATCGTCAAGAGCCCAGCGTAGACTATGGTATTCCACAGCCACTTTCTGTAAAGCGGAACAACTTCGAAGATCAACTTGTAATTCTGAAACGTAAGTGGCGCACCAAACGCAGATGGTTTTGGGAAGAGTCTTATTTTCGGTGGCCAATCAAAGATATTTACGCCCTTTTCATTTCCGCTTTCATCAAAGTATGTAATTGGCGTAAGTGAAACAAGGATAGCCCAAGTAAATGGGAAGAGCGTAGCTATTGCGTATGCTATAAGTACAACGTATGATACTACGATTGATATATTCTTCTTGTCATTTCTACTGTCCATAGACTCACCGCCCATCCCGAAATATCAGTATTCTTCTTTGATGACTTTTCTTTGAATCAGCGAAAGCGTCAAAATCACAGCAAAGAGCACAACCGCAAGAGCTGATGCATAGCCCATCTTTCCGTATTCAAATGCATTTTTGTATATGTAGAACGAAATCGTTATGTTTCTTAAATTTCTTATCAGGAAATATATCTGGTCGAATACCTGCATACATCCTATTGTTCCCATTATGGAAACGAAGACTATTTGAGGTCTCAACAGCGGAACTGTGATCTTCCAGAAAGTTTGCCAACCGTTCGCACCGTCAATTTTCGCTGCTTCATAGATACTTGATGGAATATCTTGCAATCCGGCAAGGAATGTGACCATGAAGTAGCCTGCTGTAGACCATATGTTCATCGCCATTATCGCAAAGAGTGCTATATTCGGTTCATTGAGGTAATCTATCGGCTCAAATTTAAATCTTCCAAAAAGCGAAAGAAGTATTTTGTTCAAAATTCCCGGCTTTGAGTAAATGAGCCAGAAAATCATTGAAAGCGCCGCTGAAGAAGTTATCGCCGGCAAGAAGAAAACGGACTTGAAGAAGTTAACGCCCCGTATCTTAGAATTTGCCGCAACGGCAAGAATTATTGCAAGCAAAGTTTGGATTGGAACTACGATGATTGAATATAGAAATGCATTCCAAAAGGATGTGTAAAAGTACATATCCTTAAACATGTCTTTGAAATTTTGGATTCCGACAAACTTCGGTCTGTATCGCGTAAAGCGATTAGAATCATTTCTCATGTAGCGCCTCATGAAGTCTGAGATTTTAATTTCCTTAGGCAAGCGTCCTTCTCTGTAGTCAGCCAGCAGATTAAGTGAATCCAAGTTTTTCTTTATCAATTCTTTCTCTTCATCACTCAACTTAACACCAACGTCGATTTCAACAAATGTAACGGGGTCGAAGTAGTTCAGAAGTTCATCAACCGAATAACTTTTCGCTTCTTCACGCAAAACACCTGTATGAATCTCGAGTGCATCGTACGGATTAAAAACATATGTGAACTTTCTCGCTTCTAGAGGCTGGTAATCTGTCAAGCTATAATAGAATGCAGCGATTATTGGATATATTGTGAACACAAGAACTGTTAATATTACTGGCAGAGAAAACAGATAACCCACAATAGCTTCTTTTGTCCTGTACTTCACGGCTAAGACCCCCAGAATGTTTTTAATAAAGGGGAGGCAGGCGCCTCCCTCTTTTTAAATTGTCCAAGGAAGTTACTTGCCTATCCATTTGTTGTAGTTTGTTTCTATCGTCTTTACTGCATCATCAACTGTTATCTTTGAGTAGAAGAGGTCTTTAAGGAGTGAGTTAATCTGATCGTTTGCTGTTGCGAACAATCCGGTTGGTGTTGGAACTTTCCAAGGCACACCGTATTCGGCACCTTTGTAGAAGACTTTCTTTACTGGATCTGTATCTTTCGCCGCGATTGATTTTCTTGACGCAAGCACACCTGCGCCGTCAACGAATATCTGTTGACCTTCCGTAACGAGGAACTTCAAAACTTCCCATGCTGCATCTTTGTTTGGAGTTGCTCTGTTGATTGACCACGCTACTGTGTAAATCATCGTTGCCTTCTTGATACCTTTCGGCATTTCAACGATGCCCATCTTCTTGAACGTATCTGGGAATGAGCCTTTCATGAAGCCTATTGTCCATGGACCTTCCATAACAACTGCACATTTTTCTGTTGCTATAGCTTCACCAAGCCATCCTGAACCAAGTGCTGATGGTTCTTTCGCAACCTTGTGTTTTGTTACGAGGTCAATGTAGAATTGCAGTGCTTTCTTTGAATTTGGTTCTCCAAGAGCTGTTGAGAGGTCTGGCTTTACAAGTCTTCCACCGAAGCTTATAATAAATGGTATGACCCTGTTAAAATCTGGTGCGAGAGCCAGAGGGGTTTCGTAACCTGCTGCTTTTAGCTGTTGGAGTTTCTTGAGGAAGGAGTCCCATGTCTCATCGTTGGTGAGATGTGGGACTTTGTATTTATCGAATATCTCTTTGTTGAACCAAACTGCCAACGTCGAGAAGTCTTTCGCAATTCCGTATAGTCTGTTCTGGTACTTGAAAGCATCGACAAGCGATGTGTAGAAGTCGTTGAGGTCGAAATTGTCTCTCTTGACATATGTGTCAAGTGGCAAAAGCACGTTTGCCTTTGCTAGTTCTTCGAAAACATAAACATCAACGTAGAAGATATCTGGTCCTGTTCCACCGGAAAGTCTTGTCATAAGAACTTGCTTGTAATCTCCAGCGATAGGTTCCCAAACGACTTCGATACCTTTCTGTTTTCCTACCGTTGTGTTGAAAGTATCAACTGCCTTTTTGATAGCTCCCTCTTCGATTGGGTTGCCGGGCCAACCACTGATAGTGATCTTCGATGCTGCGAAGATCGAAAGTGTTGTCAAAACCGTCAAAAGTACCACGAGTAACTTCCTCATACTAAACCCTCCTTTTCAGAATAGTTATGGAATAAGGAACCTCTTGGTTCCACGAACAATTAACTCTGTGCTAATTAGCTCTGAATCTACCTTTTGTCCTCTTGATAATCTGTAGAGCTTCTCAGCTGCCTTAGTACCGACAACTTCTATGTGCTGGTCTACGGTTGTCAGGTTCGCGATCTCTGAAAGATGTATATTGTCGAAACCAACAATTGGAACATCTATCCCGTTCCTTTCACAGAATCTCAGTGCTGCATACGCCATAACATCAGATGTGCAGAAAATTCCATCAAATTTTCCCTGATAAATCTCAAGTATCTCTTTTACTTTCTTTTCATCATAATATCCGTATTCCTCAACTATTGTTATGTCGCCGTGTCCTTTACAACCATCAAAGAAACCATTCCTTCTATCCCTTTCAAACGGGAGAGTTGGATCACCTCCTACAAACAACAACTTTTTTCTCCTAAGAGACAAGAAGTGTTCTGCTGCTATGTAACCTCCGTTGTAGTTATCAGAATCGACATAGATGAAATTGTTCCTATTGTTCCGTCCAACGCATACATAAGGAAACTGCAACTCATTTAACAATTCAACACGCTCGTCATCGTCCTTCAAATCCATCAATATAACTCCATCTATCATTTTAGAGAGCACAAGGCTTCTGTAGTACTCAATAACATTCGTTTTGTTTGGGTTGACAACGTCAACCACCAGCTTTAGATTGTTCTCTGAGAAATATCCGACAGCGCCTTTGAGGAACTTAGAAGTGTACGAATCTTCAAAAACTCTCTCAACTTCACTCAGAACTGCAAGTAAGAAAAGCCCAGTGAATCTCTTGCGAAGAGATTTCGCAACTGAATGAGGAGAATATCCATACTTCTTCGCCATCGAAAGCACCAGTTCTCTTGTAGATTCTCTTACCTTCTCAGGCTCATTGAAAACTCTTGATACAGTTGCAACTGAAACTCCACATAAATTCGCCAATTCTTTGATGTCCATAAGAACACCCCTAAATCTATATGTTGCATGTCTTTAATGTAATCGATTACATTGGTAATATATCACAATATACTTGTGAAAATTAACCCCTAAAAAATTCCGAATATTGACGATTTTCATCTTTATATTTCGAGAAATATGCAATACTGCATATATCTAATTTTTTCTTGAATTTCAACTGCAAAATGTAATCGATTACATAACTCAAGAACGGGTTATAAGTTCTGATTTTCAAAATCTCCCGAAGTTTGATGATATATTTGATGATATAATAGGAAGCAGGATTACAACGTCTCAAGGGAAGTGATAAAGGTTTGAACATACTCAGTGATTACTTTAAGAAATTTCTAAGGAACTTGCGAAAGTTAGCTTTTTCAAGAAGAGTGCCGAGAAAATTTCTAACTGTTGCAATAATACATTACGATGGAAAAGGTCTCAAAGATGTAATAGGCAACTTTTCCGTTGAACTTAAGTCAGCGGATGTTATCGTTGGGAAGAATTTTTCAAAGGAAGATTTGAAAATTTTGAGAGCTTTTGAAAGAAGTTTCCAAAACAAACACATTCTTCTAACCGAGCTCGATAACAGCAACTCTGTTTTATACCATCATGGAAATTATATAAACCACGTCAACTCCTTCGATATAAAGAAACTACGTTCTTTTGAAAATCACGGCACGGTCATTGTTGTCGTGAACGATAAGAAACTTGGCTGGATGATAAGCCAAATGTTTCCATTCTACTGCATAATCCCCGGCGAACCATTCCAAGAAACTTTAATAACCGCTCCCATTCCGCTTACAAGGAATTCCGATGGGTATTATTTTTCAAAGATATCTTATCGGAATCAGGTTACTATCATAGACCTTAACATCGAGATACTATCCGACTTTAAAGCGAAGTAAATATATTTGTGCGTTAACTGGACACAACGATTCGCAACATTTCCCGAAAATCAACATTTTTCTCCCTTGTTATGAAAAAAGTTCCATTATTCATTCTAAAGAAGGGGTATATAACAGTATGCATATTCTTTTAACAATACTTTCACGTGAACAACGGTGCTAAAATTTTACTGAGGTTCAAACAAGGGGGGGACATTATGGAGAAGGAAATTACCTTGGAACTTGTGCGTGTTACAGAAGCTGCTGCTTTGATGGCAAGCAGATATCTTGGACGTGGCGATAAAGAAATCGTTGATCAAAAGGCATCTGATGCGATGCGCGGTATGCTGGATTATATCGAAATGAGAGGTACTGTTGTCCTCGGGGAAGGTGAGAAAGACAAAGCCCCGATGTTGTATATAGGTGAACAAGTCGGTAGATGGGAAGAGGAGGATCCGGAACTCGATATCGCTGTTGACCCGATCGACGGAACAAGACTCGTTGCATATGGACTTCCCAATGCCATAAGCGTCATTGCAGCAACGGAAAAGGGTGGTATTGAGTATCTTCCAACGTACTATTCATACAAACTCGCAGTTGGTCCAGAGCTTGCCGGGAAGCTCGATATAAATGCAACAATCAGGGAAAATCTTAGAGTAGCTGCAGCAATCTTAGGTATGGAAATATCAGAATTAACTTGTGTTGTACTTAATAGAGATAGACACAGAGAAATAATCGATGAAATCAGAAGGGTCGGAGCAAGGATAAAGCTCATAAGCGATGGCGACATAGCAGCGGCAATTGCAACAGCTCTTCCTGAAAGTAACGTCAACATATACATTGGAATAGGTGGTTCACCAGAAGCGCTCCTTGCAGCAGCCGCGTTAAAATCGCTCGGTGGAGAAATACAAGTTAAACTATGGCCTATTGATGAAAATGAAAGGCTGAAACTCGCAGAACAAGGATACGACACTGAAAAAGTTTACAAAACAGATGATTTGATAAAAAGCGATAACGTAATATTTGCAGCAACCGGCGTGACAGATGGTGATATGCTTAAAGGTGTGAAATTCTACAAGAACATTGCAATAACAGAGTCGATAGTGATGAGATCGAGAACAAGAACAATTAGAAGAATTATTGCACAACATAACCTGAATTACAAGACTATACCTCTCAAGAGTTCAGGCGAAATAAGGTACATCAATGGAATAAGGAAATGAACAATATTGCACAATAATCTGTCAGTGGTTAGAATAGTGGTGGTAGTCTTGCCACCACTATTTATTTTTAAGAAATTGGGAGGTGCTTAAGTTGTCTAAGGTGTTAATGGTTGGTGCTGGCGGATTTATCGGGGCTATACTTCGCTATTCTGTGTCTTTATATATGGCTAAAATAAGTCAATTCGATATACCACTGGGCACACTCTTAGTTAATGCGTTGGGCGGATTTTTGATAGGTACGATTATGGAGTTCAGTATATCAACAGAGTTGATTTCTCCAGAATTGAGGTTATTCTTAACCACAGGTATATTCGGCGGGTTCACAACGTTCTCCACATTTAGCTATGAAACGGTTGCATTGCTATCAGATCGTGCGTATATGCTTGGTTTTTTGAACGTGGTTTTGAATTTGTTTCTGAGTATATTTGGCGTAGTACTCGGAAGGTTAGTTGTTTACATAGTCATTTAGTACCTTTCTCTAACTTGAGGGGGGATTAACTGTGAAATTAGAAGGACACGGTAAATTGCTTAGAATATTCATCGGCGAATCAGATAAGTGGCACGGCGAACCTTTATATCACGCAATCGTCAAGAAGGCTAAGGAGTTCGGTCTTGCAGGTGCAACAGTAATACGCGGAATTGAGAGTTTTGGAGCTAACAGTAGGGTTCACACTACGCTCAGTGAAATTCTCTCACAAGACTTGCCGATAATCATAGAGATTGTTGATAAAGAGGAGAAACTTAATGAATTCATAAGAATGATTGACCACATGATAACAGAAGGGTTGGTAATAATGATGCACGATGTGGAGATAATAAAATATGTTAAATCGCAGTGACAAAATTTAAAGATTTAAGAAACTGTATATCAAGGATACTGAGGCTTAAACAGTTCAAAAGTTATGGTATAATTTTTTTGGCTTATATTTTATAAAAACTAAAGGCGAGGTATTCCATTTATGGCTGACGTGCTTATACGAGAGGCTCAGGTTTCTGACGCAGATGTTGTTTCAAGCTTAATATTGGAAACAGGGCAGTCTTTTCTACCGCTGCTTTTTGGACCATATGTGAAAGTAATCCTTGGCAGGTTAGTAAAAACACCCGGAACTGTATACTCGGTTGATAATATCTATGTCCTCGAGGTAGAAAAAGGGAAAGTCGTCGGAATGATAGTAGCATTTGCAGGAAATACAATAATGAAGAGAGCTCTCAAAACTGGTATTGCATTATTCAGAATCATGGGTTTTGACCTGATTAGAAGGCTTCCTTCGTTCAGGTTAGTGTGGATGCGCAATAAAATAAGCAGAGACGAATTTTATGTATCAAATATAGCCGTCAGCAGGGAATATCGAGGTATGGGATACGGCAAAAGACTGATGGAATTTGCTGAAGAACTTGCAAAGAAAAATAATTTTAAGAAAATCTCGCTCGATGTTGAGAATACGAACAAACAGGCGATAGATCTTTATAAGAAACTTGGGTACATCGGCAAGAAGGTGAACAGAGTAACGATTAGAAATCAAAAATTCACTTTTGTGAGAATGGAAAAGGCGTTAAAATAAATAACCTGAGGTGATAGAATGACAAATAATCAAGGTGCTTCCATGACTCATAGAGACACCAAAAAAAGCGAATGTCCTGGATGTGGAGCGGAGATTCAGTTTGAGCATCCAGGAAAACCAGGTTTTATTCCTTACGAAGTATACGAAAAGCGCTTAAAAGAAGGAAAGGAAATAATTTGCCAAAGGTGTTTTAAGTTGAAAAACTACGGGATGTTCACAAGCGAAGCAGACGAAGACCAAATCATGGATTTCTTGATGAAAGTGTTAAAGAAATTCAAAAATGTAATGTACGTTTTTGATGTATTTGATTTCGAAGGCACTTTCAGACCTGAAATTATTGAGCTTTTGGAAAAAAACAATGTGATTTTTGTTGCTAATAAGTTCGATACACTCCCCAAAACCGTTGGCGCAAATCAGTTGAAGCAGTGGCTTATTAAACGCATAAACGTACCGAATGCGCAAATATACATAACAAGCACAAAGAATAGATTCGGGATTAGTAAGTTGAAAAAAGATTTGGAAAGGCTCACGGGCAGTATCTTAGTTCTTGGCGTGACAAATGTTGGGAAATCTTCTATATTGAAAAGTATAACAGAATCATCCGTTACTGTATCTCCTTATCCAGGCACGACTATAGGGCTTGTGGAACACAAAATTGGAAAACTTAAAATTTTTGACGCGCCAGGAATTGTTGTAGGTGACAGGATGATAGAGCTGTTTGATCCCGAATGTCAATCAAAAATCCTCGCTAAAGGCGAAGTCACGCGAAAAACGTTTAAACCTTATCCTGAAGAAATGATCTTCATCGGCGGACTTTGTAAATTGAACGCGGTTTACGTCCCCGACGAAACTCTTAGGCCAATTTTCCAGATATACGCTCCTGAAAATGTAGCGTTCCACAAAACTAAGAACGAGAACTTTATAAACAATTATTCAAAATATTTTGGAAAAGTTCTTGTTCCTCCGTGTGGTAAATTCGATGTCTCAATCCTGAACTTCAAGGAAGAAGAGATAGTTGTCGATGAAAATCAGGAACTATCGATATCTGGGTTCTGTTGGATAAATGTTAAGAGAGGCCCTGTAAAATTCAAACTCACATTACCCCAAGATGTGAATGTGTACGTAAGGGAAGCATTAATGCAACCGAAAAGGAAATTTAATAAAATTTAAGATTGTTGCGTCATTAAAGTTCAGAGAGGAGGAGTATTATATGAAAAAGAAGGAGTTACCGATTGTTGCAGGTGTTAGCAACAGACATGTTCACCTTTCTAAAGAAGACGTTGAAATACTTTTTGGAAAGGGTTACCAACTTACACCGATTAAAGACCTTGGTCAACCCGGGCAATTTGCTTGTAAAGAAACAGTTATTATTGTTGGCCCAAAGGGCGCTATCGAAAATGTTAGGGTACTTGGACCAGAGAGAAAAGAAACACAAGTTGAGATTTCTCTCACAGACGCATTTAAACTCGGCGTGATGCCACCGGTAAGAGATAGTGGAGATATTGAAGGCACACCTGGAATCGTTATAGTTGGTCCAAAAGGAACGGTTGTAAAAGATAAGGGCGTAATTTTAGCAAAAAGGCACATCCACATGCACACAGCAGACGCAGAGAAATTTGGCGTTAAAGATAAAGATATCGTTAAAGTCGTCGTTGAAAAAGGAGATAGGAGATTGATATTCGATGACGTTCTTATAAGGGTAAGCGAGAAATTCGCCCTTGAATTTCATGTTGATACGGATGAAGCAAATGCTGCTATGTTGAAAACAGGTGACTACGTATATATACTTGAGGAGTGAGCATAATAAGGTGAAAGTCTTTTACGAATATCAGACATTCGAATTTAATGAATCTCTTAGAGGTTACGAGCTTTTAAAGAGATTGGGACTGAATCCAGAGGAACATTTAATAATTGTTGAAGACGAACTTTATACTGAAGATCGCGTAATTAGAAAGGACAAGGAAGTGAAAATAGTAAAAGTAACGAGTAGTGGGTAAGCTGTTTTCCAAATTGTCTCAAATCTGCATTTTAGTTTTATAACGGGAGGTCGCAGTGTGACTTTGCATTTTTTTCTTACAACAGCTATAATTTTATCCATATCCTTGAATATAATTTTACTCTTTAGACTTCGAAAGAAAAGAAAGCAGCTTTTAAAGTACTCCTCTCAGCTGCAAAAGTTTCGAGATCTCTCTACAAAACTTAGAGACATCGTTGTGCAGCGAGAGGAGACTTTTTACAAAAATCTTCACGAATTGTCGATTGGTTTTCTTAAGAATGTTAAGAAAAGCTATTTAATAACCTTTGACGGCGAATACGGACAAGTCGTATCAGCTCTTGGCGACACCTCAGCAAAAGAAAAAAAAGTTAGAAAGATAGATCTACCGTACTCTGTCGAAAGGGTTTATTTGGTTGAAAAGGATAAACTTTCTGCGATTTTTGAGCCTTCGCTCGATACATCAGTTACTTCAGATACTTCTTCTAAAAAAATCCTCGTGACAGATATACATATAGGAGGAGAACTAAAAGGTAAGCTCTTAATTGAACGCGATGAACCGTTTGTTTCAGATGAGATCGACACAATTAAGAGTTTAAGCGGTTTTCTAACATCATTTATGGCAACACATAGCTATGTGACCAGCCAAGGTAAGTTCCAAAAGGACATGATTTTGACAATAATTAGAATTTTGGAATACCATGATCCATATACGAAAGGACACTCTAAGAACGTTGCAAATCTTGCTTCACTATTGGCAGAGAAATTGGGACTGTCCGATGAATTAATAAGAAAAACTTATTGGGCAGCTTTAGTGCACGACATAGGAAAGATTGTCATTCCGTCAACGATACTTAACAAGGAAGGAAAACTCACGATCGAAGAATTTGAAATAATTAAAAAACACCCTGTTTATGGCCATGATTTTCTCTCAACATCTGCTGACTTGAGAGAACTTGCAAGATACGTGTACCACCACCATGAACGTTGGGATGGCAAAGGTTATCCATCAGGACTTTCAGGTGAAGACATACCGCTCATTTCGCGAATCATAGCAGTGGTAGACGCTTGGGATGCTATGAGAAGCAGTAGGCCATATCGAAAGGGGCTAAGTAAAGAAGAGGCTTTGAAAGAATTGATTGAACATTCTGGGATTCAATTCGATCCAAATATAGTGAGGACGTTTGTAAAGCTCATCAGAGAGCATTTGGTAGATTAGCAAAATAATGTATAACATCGATATGCGAGAGGAGGATATATGATGCTGAGATTCTCGGTTAACAAGTCAGAGATCGCAAAGAAAATATCGATTGCATCTTCTTCAATAGGCTCAAGAACTGTAGATCCAATTTTGCAATGTTTGTTATTCAAACCAACAGACGGGCACATAAGCATATATGGAACAGATCTGCAAACTTCTGTGATTTCATTGGTGCGCGTTGGCGAATATGAAGGCAACGAATCATTCGCTGTCGATGCAGAGCTTATAGACGATATAGTAAGCAATCTGTCTGAGGAAGAGGTTATCTTTGAGTATTCAAATGGAAAACTGTTGGTCAAAAGTGGCAAGGCAAAATACAACATCTCAACTATTTCAGACATTGAAAGATTTCCGATAATAGAAGTAGACAACGGTGGAGTTAGATTCAGCATAGATACTTCCATATTAGAAGAGATGCTCGAAAGAGTGAGCTTTTGTGCATCAAGCGAAAGCGCAATGAGGGCACTTAACGGAGTTTACTGGGAGGTACACGGCGGATTCTTGAGACTGGTGGCAAGCGATGGTTACAGACTTGCACTCGCAGAACAGAAACTCGACATCGATAGTGAGTTCGATTTCATACTGGCTCTAAAGAGTGTAAAGGAGCTCGAAAAGCTCGTTTCAAGTACAACAGAGCCAACCATCAATATAGTGTACGACCACTCAATAGTGTCGTTCAACGCCGGAGACGTAACAATGGTTGTTAGAACCGTTGAAGAAACGTTCCCAGATTACAAGCGAGTGCTTCCAAAGGCATTTAAGACCCGTGTTGTCCTCAACAGTGACGACTTTTCAGAAGCACTCAAGCGCGTAATGATCATATCAAAACGTGGAAACGAAAAGGTCCAGCTCAAAATCACCGACGATGTAATGGAACTTTCCAGCCAGAGTCCAGATTTCGGCGAGGCAATAGAAAACATACCAGTCACAAAAGACGGTGAAGATTTGATAGTCAACTTCAACCCGAAATTTCTGAGCGAGGCTGTCAAGCACATTGGTGAAAAGGAAATTGAATTCAACTTTGTTGACAACATAAACCCGTTGCAAATAAACCCGAGGAATGTGGAAGGATACATCTACATAGTCCTACCAGTAAGAGCGTAAGTGTTATTACAGTCAGTTATATATAATCTAAACTCGCCTGTTTCAATCGAAATTTCAGTTGGCAGGCGAACCGGAAGAAGGGAGAGAAGGTGAAAAGAGGTTTTACACTTATTGAACTTTTGATAGTTATGTCAATAATTGCAGCTCTCATGGCTGTGGCAACTCCAACAGGTTTAAATGCTTTAAAACAAGCAAAAGCAACAAATGTTGCCGGTAATTTTCGCGCGTTGAACCAAGCTGTTCTTCAAATGCTAACACTTGAACCGAATCCACCTGCGAGTGGCAATATACTTGATTATATTTATACACACGGTTATATCTCCACAAAACCTCAAGGATTTGAAATAACGTATGAAGAAGACACAAAAGAATACAAGATCGTGTACACGCAAGATGATGTAGAACCATGGAGGATAACCAACATATTACAGTCTATAAAGTTAGACGATAAAGAAGGTTCAGACACCTACGGAAAACCCATTCTGAAAGTGCCAAAGCCATGAGTATATCAACAATGCTGAGTATATTAGTGAGGTGTCTTAAGTGTTAATCTTAGAAAAGATAAGCAAGCAATTTGATAATAAACTCGCCCTTGATAAAATAGAAGGTAGAGTAGAGGCAGGCGAAGTTGTTGCCGTGATTGGTGAAAACGGAAGCGGAAAGAGTACGCTTTTAAATATACTTGGGACGTTTCTTAAACCAACAGAAGGGAAGCTCTATTACAACAATATCGATGTTTTCGGTTCTCCAGAAAGCATAAATGAATATCGAAAATTAGTTACTTACGTCTCCGAAAACTCGCAATTCATATCTGAGCTAAATCTGAAAGATAATCTGAGTTACTTTAAGTATATATTCAAATCTGAAAAGGATATATATTCTATCTCAGAACAAGTTGGGATAGAAAATTTTTTGAACCATAAGCCATCAAGGTTATCTAAAGGCCAAAGGCAAAGATTATCTTTGGCTATAAGTTTGCTGAAAGATGCCAAGATCGTCCTGCTCGATGAACCGGCAGAAGGTTTAGATGTGGAAACCAAAGCCGTAGTCAAGAATATCGTTAAGTCATTCAAAGATAAAGGCTGCATTGTTTTTTATGTGACGCATGATGAAGATGAGGTCGAAGAGGTATGTGATAAGATATTGGTCTTAAAGAATGGAAAAACGACGTTCTTTGGAAATGTCGACGAGTTTTGGGAGAAATATGAAAAATTCTATTCCGTCACGTACTACGAAGGTGCTAAAAAGACAACGAAAGTTGTGAATATAGATGAGTTAAGAAGTATCCAAGAGAAAGGAAAAGTGTCTCACATAAGGAACCTTGGTTTAAGGGAAATTATAAACTTGAGTGAGGAACTGGTTAAGAAATAAGAACAAGAATCCAGAATACAAATTGGGGTGATAGAGATGAGATTAGAGGGGAAGCTTGCACGAGTCAGACCCTTAGAGATATCGGACGTAAAAAAATTAGCGCATTATTTAAACGATGAAAGCATCAAAGAATTTGTCAGTTTGGTCTTTCCAATAAACCAGTTCTTGGAAGAAGAATGGATAAAACGGAATGCAATATCACATAGCAACTTAACCTTTGGAATAGATGTCGAGGGCATCCTTATAGGAACGGCTGGATTGAAAGATATAGATTGGGTAGCGCGCAGTGCTGAGTACGGGATAGCCATATACGATCCAGAATATTGGAATCGCGGCATAGGAACAGAAGTTACTAAGTTAATATTGAAATACGCATTCGAATACCTAAACCTAAACCGCGTTTGGCTAAAGGTTTTTGAGAACAACCCGAGAGCCATAACGGTCTATGAAAAATGCGGATTCATACAAGAAGGAAGAATGAGGCAGGGAAGATATTTGAAAGGTCAGTACCTTGATGTGATAATAATGGGTATACTCGCGAACGAATATTGGAGGATAAAATCAGAGTTCTAATTCTAAGTTTCTTCTAAGGTCAGGGCTTGTATTTGTGGTATAATATATAATAGAAAAAAGTTTAAGAAACGGGAGGTGAAGCAAGATGTTTTACGATCCAACATTTATAATATTATTGCCAGCACTTTTGCTCTCACTTTGGGCAACTATATCTGTTCAGTCAAGATTTTCTGAATATTCTAAGGTTCGGTCAAGGATTGGAATGACTGGTGCAGAGCTTGCAAGGTTTATTCTTGAGTCAGCAGGACTGTACGATGTAAAAATAGAAGCCTTACCTGGAGCATTGACCGATCATTATGATCCAAGAACAAAAATCGTAAGGCTTTCACAAGCGACTTACTCAAGCGATTCTGTTGCGGCGCTCGGTGTTGTAGCACACGAAATTGGGCATGCGATTCAGCACGCGAAAGGTTATGTGCCTCTGGTTATTAGGAACACCATTGCACCTGTGGCACAATTTTCTTCAAACCTTGCGTGGATATTCTTCATAATAGGTTTAGTCACAGGAATGTTCGGTCTTGCTCAACTTGGAATTATACTCTTTTCAATAGCTGTTTTGTTCTCTATAATAACACTCCCAGTGGAATTCGATGCAAGTAAACGAGCACTTGCAATTTTACAGAAAAACTTAATGATGCCTGCTGAAGAACTAAAAGGTGTCAAGGCTGTTCTTTCCGCAGCTGCGATGACGTACGTGGCAGCGATGCTTATGGCAGTCTTGCAGCTTGTAAGGATGATACTTATAGCGAGAAGAGATTAACTTCGCCAATTAATAATAAGAAGAGGGACAGAATAATCTGTCCCTTTTTTATTTTTAATTTGTTCTCGGCAATTTCATGAGCATTTCCAAGAATACAACTTTAACGAAAGTCTCGTGAATATCGGTGAAAAAGATTGGCATATATTTTAGAAGGGTTATTTCCTGTTAAAAACGATTATTTACTCTAAAATTCTCAAAACTGTATTCTTTCTTTTTCAAAAATATAAGTAGTAAAATTGTTTTATCCGATAGGAGGTGATCGTATGTTTAGGAAGTTATTATTGTCAATTTTGTTGATTTCAGTAGTTATATCTTTCGGTGCGAAGATCCAGATCACGATATGGACACATGAGGATCCAAACAGGACAAGGATCGAGGAGAAGTACATTAAAGAGTTCATGAAGATGTATCCAAATGTAGAAGTGAAGAGAGTAACTTATCCATCCGACAAGATAAGAGATATCGTTTTGACAGCGTTCGCGGCAGGTAAAGGTCCCACTATATTCAACCTCGAAATTCAGTACGCTTACCCATACATCACGAACAAGCGAGTCGTTCCGGTCGATCTTAACGCGATAGGTGTAAAGAGCTATACTGAACTTAAGAACATGTACGTTAAGGGAACATTGGACGCAGTGACGTATGGAAATATGATTTATGGCTTGCCACTTGAAGTTACAAACTGGGCACTGTTCATAAACAAAAAGTACTTCAAAGAAGTGGGATTGGATCCTGAAAAGGATTATCCAAAGACATGGGAAGATTTAATGAGGATAAGTGAGAAACTGACGATCCGCGATGGTAACATAATAAAGAGAAGAGGCTTCGACTTCAGGTATCCGTATTACCTCACATTCTTCCTGCCGATGGTAGAACAATTGGGCGGAGCTTTGTTCGATAAGAAGGGAAATCCTGTTGTTATCAACGACCAGGCTTGGATTAAAGTTTTGAACTACATGAAAGAATGGGGACCAAACGGTAAGAATCTCGGCTCTCCAACCTACACTGCAGCAAGAAAAGAGTTTAATAAAGACAACAACACGATAGCGATGTGCGAATCGGGACTTTACCAGATACTTAGAATAAAGGAAGAAAATCCGAATTTCTACAACAGCGGAGAATGGATGGTGGTTAATTGGCCCATTTGGAAAGATGCGGTTAAAGACGTCAGGTGCAACTATTACGGACATTATTACATGGTGAACATGCAAGCTTCCAGACCTGAGCGCGAGATGGCTTGGAAATTGATTTGGTATATGCTGAGCCACCCAGAAGAGTATCTAACAGAGGTTGGACTCATTCAACCAAAGTTATCTTTGATGCAGTCGGAAACATTTAAAAAATTCCCTTATGCAAAAGTCTTCTTAGAAGATCTTGAAAAATCTCACATGATACCACTACACGAAAAGGATCCTCAAATCGAACAGCTTTTGAAGGAAATGGTAGAGTCGGTAATGCTGTCCAACGTCTCACCAGAAAACGCTTTGAACAACTTCAAGAAGAAGTTAGCTCAATTACTCGAAGATTGATTTATATTTATTGCCATCTACATATCATTCGGGGGCTCGGCGCCCCCTTTTTAATAGATAGTGCTTTAACTCTTGTTGTAAATATGAAACAATGGAAGGGGGATGCAAAGTTGAAGAAGGAAAAGAAGTCTAAAGAAAAGAAGGTTAGCGGTTTAGAAAGAAAAAAAGCCGTTTGGGGGATCGTTTTTGTATTACCTTCGATAATTTTGTTTTCCATTTTTAGCTTTTACCCAATTGGTTATGCTTTCTTCGTAAGTCTTTATAAGAAGGAGCTTCTATCGTTAGAATCGCCAAAATTCATAGGTTTGAGAAACTATGTGAGGCTGTTAGAATCAGACTCGTTTTGGAATTCGGTAATTGCAACACTTAAGTTCGCAGTGGGTACTTTCGTACCTATGGTAGTTTTCAGCCTCTTGTTAGCAACTTTCATACTCGGAAGAAAGAGATTTCAGAAGTTGTTTCAGGTGGTATACTACTCACCAGCTATAATGCAGTCTGCCGTTGCAGCGCTCGTTTGGTTGATAATATTCGACCCGAGAAGTATCGCAAATCAGTTCATGAATTTTATCCTTAACACAAAAGGCGTTGATTACAAGTGGCTGGTTAACGAGAATATGCTTGTGCTATCAACAATAATTGTATACTTTTGGAAATACATAGGCTATTTTACCGTCCTTTTCCTCGCCGGTCTGGCGAGTATCCCGCGCGAAATACACGAAGCTGCAAGAATAGATGGAGCAAATAGATTCCAAGATTTTATATATATAACTCTTCCGCTTTTGAAACCGACGACAACCCTTGTCTCTGTTGTCGCTATGATACAGTGTCTCAGAACGTTCAGTACGCAGTACCTTTTTGTCCAGGCGGGAGCAAGTGTTAAGCCAATAGAAGTGATTACTTTAAATATCTATCATACCGCTATTCGAGACAGAAATATTGGAAGGGCAAGTGCGATGAGTGTTTTACTTTTCATAGTAATCATGATCCTTACGATAATTCAGCTCCGGGTTTCGAGATCTGAGGAAGTCCAGTATTGAAGCTATTGAAGAAAATATTTAGAAAGAGAAATGAGGTGATCTCTTTGAGAAATGTAAATAGATTCTTTTCCATTGTCATCGATACACTTATTTGGCTTTTCTTGATAGGATTCGCAGTGTTTGTAATAGTGCCTGTGATATTCATGTTCACAGCATCGTGGATGCCATCGAAAGATATCATGAGCATCCCGTATCCGTGGATACCGCGCACGCTTCAAATTCAGAATTTTTGGCAGGCAATAAGAGGAAACGATGGGAAATTTCTCTTTGCAAGAAGCATATTAAACAGCCTAATCGTGGCATCATTGACAACTCTTGGTACTGTATTGCTCTCAGCAATCACCGCTTTTGGTTTGGCAAAATACAAATTCAGGGGACGAAATTTAACATTTATCTTGATACTCAGCACAATGATGATACCATTCGAAGCAATAATGATTCCTCTCTATCTGCTTGTAGTTAACATCGGATGGCAAGACACATATGTAGGCTTAATAATCCCACTCATCGCAAGCGCATTCGGAATCTTCATGATGAGGCAGTTCTTCATTACTTTCCCCGATGAATTAATGGATTCGGCCCGCATAGATGGTGCGAATGAATTAATGATTTTCTGGAAGATAGCACTACCGAATAGTAAACCAGCGATAGCAGCGCTCTCAGTACTAACTTTCAGAGCTCAGTGGGACAACTTAATATGGCCACTTCTCGTAGTCCAAAGCCCTGAAAAGAAAACAATACCGCTTTACATTTCACAATTCGCATCGGAGAAATACACAAACGAAGGAGCACTCATGGCAGCGGCGGTCCTTGCAAGTATACCAATGCTAATCATATTCCTTTCCATGACTAAATATTTCATAACTGGAGCCGAATTGTTCACAGGAAGGAAGTGAGATTTTTTCAATATATAGTCATTCTAACTTTTTTAATATATCAACTAACATCCAATAGAGTTTTTCATATTCTGGGTATTTGCTCTTGAAAATTAGTGCTTCTTTCTCAACAACTTCCCAGTCGCCGCGCTTTACAGGACCTGTGAGTGCATCAGAAAGCTTTTTTTCAGAAATATTCTCGCTTACACTTTTGAGAAGTGTCGATATGATTTTTCGGGATTGTTCATCTGAAAACCCTATGTCTTTATATATGGAACTTGAAAGGTACGAAAGTGCAACGGAAAAATTGCTCACAATGACTGCAGCTAAGTGGTACAGTGGTTTTTCTTCTTTGCTGATTTCAACAAACGTACCACCGAGCAGTGTTATCAAGTCCTTCGCAATTTCTGTTCCCTTTTTAGTTCCCTCTATACCAAAAATAATGTCCTTAAAATCTTGCCATTCACTTGATACTGCACAGTTTGGATGCATTGAGGCTGGTGACCAGTCGGAAGGAAATATATCTGATGTCAAGAAACCACTGAAGTGTAAAGCTGTTATATCACCAATTTTTCCGCTTAACAGTTCTTCGGCTCTTGGAAGTGTAGAGTCGTTTAAACCAAGCAAAACCGTGCCGTTTAAAAGAAATTCATCATCGTACGTCTTCGGCACGGCGTTTATTTCTTTAGAAAGCTTTTTTGCTTTTTCAATGTCCCTCGAGATGACGTATCCAAACTCTACCTTCCCGAAAAGAGCATGTGCAATAGATGATGAGACTCTTCCAACACCAACGATGTTAACAATATCTGAAAATCGATAGTTTAAATAGATGGCTTCTTCCTTGGTACAGAGACGTTCAGAAGTTGTGATATCGTTCAAATGAAAACCACACTCCGAAAATGAGGAATTTTAGTTTTTCTCCTTTTTAAGTTCGCAGATTTTGTTGATGACATTTTCAACGATCACATCCACCCTATCCGTTTCGCTTAAACCTTGCGAACTGACAAGTTGCGAGATTTTCTTACCTATCAAAACCTCGACATGCTTTTTCACTCTGCGGAGTTTTCTGTTCACAATTTCCCCGGTTTCATTTATTTTTCTTTTATGATTCTCAATCTCCGTATGCATCTCGTCAATCCCTTTACCAGATGTCGCAACTGTGAGTACTATTGGTTTAACTGTTTCGGAAAATTGAAGCACCATTTCGAGATTCGTCTTCAAAACATGAGCGCCCTCGATGTCTGATTTGTTTATTACGAAAATATCTGCTATCTCCATTATTCCCGCTTTCATGAGCTGAATTTCATCACCAGCGGCTGGAGAGAGAACCAGGACAACGGTATCGGCAACGTAAGCTATATCTATTTCACTCTGCCCTGCTCCGACAGTTTCGATTAGAATATAGTCGAATCCGTAGAGTTTGTAAAGCGTTATTACACCAAATACGGCATCGTTCAATCCACCGACGTTCCCGCGACTGCCCATGCTTCGTATGAAAACACCACTGTCGGTAAAATGCCTCTTCATTCTAATCCTATCACCAAGCAGAGCACCGCCAGTAAATGGACTCGATGGGTCAACAGCGATGATGCCTACCTTCTTGCCTTCCTTTCTCAGACGCGCAACATAAGCATCTGTCAGCGTACTTTTTCCCGCACCGGGGCTTCCGGTGAATCCGACTATATGCGAAGAAGATTTATTAAGCTGCTCCCAGTACCTCGACTCAACATGAAAAATGACTTCTGGGTCAGACTCCACAAGCGTTATAGCCTTTGCAAGTCCTATTTGGTCACCATTCAGTATCCTTTCGCAGTAATGAAAGATATTTTCAACATCTATGGACTTTTTCACTTATTACGCAACTCCTTGTTCGACAACTTCTTGTATCTTTTTCACAACTTCGGAAATAGGCGTTCCAGGTCCAAAAACAGCTTTTATTCCCATCTTTAACAATTCCTCAGCATCGTCTGCTGGAATGATGCCACCAACGAAAACAGGAACGTGGAAATCGTACTGATCCATAAGCTCAAAGACTTTCTTACAGACACTCATATGTGCGCCTGAAAGTATTGAAAGCCCGATTATATCAACATCTTCCTGCATAGCAGCTCTCACAATTTCCTCAGGAGTCTGTCTTAAACCGGTGTATATTACTTCCATACCTGCATCTCTAAGACCACGAGCGACAACTTTCGCTCCTCTGTCGTGTCCATCAAGACCGGGCTTAGCAATCAACACCCTAATTTTCTTATCCACAAGCGCTCACCCCTTCCGATAAAATCGATACTTTTATTTAGTTTTATTCTATCACACAAGATAAAAGATTCAAAGTAGAAAAAAAGCCCAAGAGCCTTGAATTAGAGTTTCGATAAAACGGAAAGTTCTTTTCAGACGTTTTTTGGCATCGTTCTCTACTTACACAAAATCGCATGCAAACTTACACCAAGGTTTATTGGGATTTGAAAAAATCCAACTTATGTGTTAAAAATTTACAATTACTTTACTAAAACGTAATGTATTTTCGTGCTTAAACAGTCTGTTTAGGTGTAAAATTAATCAAATACTATCAAATATTCTAAAATATGATAAAGATTGTCTATTTACGATTTTGAAAGATTTTTTAATTGTTATTTATCTTTGCACCCAGTACGCTACGTCGGTTTTTAACGCTCGCACTTAGGGAGGATTCGAAATGATTAGGTTTCTCGGCGATTTCTCTATAGGTAATTGCAACGAGCTGGAATTATCTAAGAACGAATTGATAGCTCTTGCCTATTGTGCGGTCAAAGAGAGATTTTACATAAATGAGTTATATGATATTTTAGAAGAAAAAGGACGTTATGAAATTGCATACGTAAGGAAGATCTTAAAAAATCTAAGAGCGAAGGTGTGTGATAATGTTGATATAAACGTATCTGAAGGAAGAATTAGCTCAGAATTTAGAGACAGCTGTGATATAAAAGTTTTGCCTAAGGAAGTTGAGAAGGTGGAAGAGAAAATGAAACACAGTGCTTTGGAAGACACGGATATTGAGTCTTTATTGGCACTTTATCGTGGCCACTTTCTTCCATTCATAGAAAACCTTTGGGTCGAGAGTTATAGAGACATGCTTAAATCTATAGTCTTCTCCCTATTTTCAAAATTGTACTTGTCAAAGACTCTTTCTTCAGCATCAAAGTTAAAAATGTTAAGAATTTTTCCCGAATTGCAGATGAGCGTTATAGACTTGAGCACCTTGGAAAGCCTCTCTGGTTATGTTCGTGTCAACATTGGTGATTATGTCTTTGGAGTTAATGAAGAATTGGGGATTTTGAGAATTACGAACATACCAACGGATATGCTTTTAAATCTAATTAAGGGTTGCAGTGAAGTTTCGTTTGTTGGCGATAATGAAGTGGTATTAGTTGTGAATTCCGAAACTATACACGCTTTGATCAAGATGAAGAAAGAATGATTGAACCGTCAACCCTGGTTCAGGGGTGGTTAAGGTGATGTACATCAAGTTTTTCGGAGATTGGAAGGTGTATTCTAATGGAAAGTTGATTAAAAAATTCAAATCCCAGAAATCATTGAAGATCCTATTTTACCTTGTACTATCTGGAAGAACGAGAGTATCTGAGGATGAACTTTTCAAAACTTTCTGGATTAGATATAACAAAGATTATGCCAAGAAGAACCTAAATACTCTCCTGTGTTATTTGAGAACAGACTTAAAATACCTACCGATTATCTAAGCGGCGAAAGGGATTTTGTGCACATTGCGCAGAGTCATTTTCAAAGTGACTACAAAGAGTTCCTTGAAGCGGTAGAATCGGGTGATTTGAAGAGAGCAGAAAGCATGTACACCGGTCCTCTTTTAGATGGTATCAACGATGATTGGGTGAAAAAATATAGACTAACCTGCCAGAAGATGTTTGAAGAATTAAACTATCCTGCCTCTCAAAAGAACCTCGATAAAGAAAATAATCCAATCACAAAATTAAAAGCCATCCTTGAACAGCAGAAATTGACAAGAGAAAAGCATTTCATACCATTACTTCTCAGAAAAGACGAAGTAATATTTGGATTTTCGGTCAGAAAAGGCGACATTTTGGTTGATTTTGAAGACATTGTTATCATTGTTTTAGAAAAAGGGACAAAGTCGTATGAAAAAACTATCAAAGGTTTCTTAAAAAGGGCAGGGCTGACTGAACAAGCTGTAAAGATTCTTGATGAAAATGGTGTTTTAGAAATAATAAAAATCAGGAATAGTGATTCTTATGAAAAAAAGGATTTTTCAAATTAACGTCCATTAGCACGAAAGGAACGGAGGGATTTGCGTATGAATTTGAGAGTTTTCATGATTTTGGTATTTACGTGTTTTGTAACTCTTCTCTTCGCCTTAGAAATATCACCTAACCTCATATATCAAATTGAGAGTGCGAAATATCAATTCTCTTACGAACTCTACGTAAAGAACGATATACCTTACGAAAGTAAAGTTACTGTCGAGGTAATAGATTTCATAACTGATGGTCGAAGCTATTCGTTCGACGAACCGGACTATAAATACAGTTTGAGAAATCACGTGTCGGTAAACGAAAAAGAGATCATTTTAGCTGTGAACGAACAAAAGCCTGTAAAGTTGGAATTCAACGTGCCTCAGAATTTTCCGGGTGCGACTGGTGTCTTCGCATTGCGGATTTCTCAGGAAAGTACCACTGGCGGTAAGGTACAGATACGCCTAAATTATATAGTACCGTTCTTTATAAGGTTCACGGTTGTTCCGATATTTCAATCAGTTAAAATTAAGGATATTTCAGTGAGGGATCTCTCTTTAGAGCCAGACGATGAATATGGAAATTATGGTTCATTGATTACACTTGAAATTGAGAATAATGGAAATATCGGATTAATACCAAAAGGTTCTATCTTAGTTTCAGCAAGAGAACTAAAAACAACGATAGCTGAGGTTCCTATTGATTCATTTGATCTTGTTGTCTTTCCTGAGAAAAGAACTTACTACACATTTTACATACCGTGCACGCTACCGTCTGGAACGTTAGATATCAACCTCTCTGGAAAATCATATGGTCTTGATTTTAGCACAAGTGCTTCAAAGAAAATCGAGAATAAAAACAACCTGATGATAGTCAAGACAGAACCTCAACTTGTTATTTTTAACGATAAGAACAAAAACACAGTATACAGTTTAACAATAAGCAACCTTTCTTTTATCAAAGATTCGATCATACCAATTGTCAATTCAGATGAACTCTCGTTTATCCCCAAAAAGTCCATAATCTATCCTTACAGGACCACTTCATTCAATGTTAGAACATCAACAAAAGACTTTGGTTTCTCAGGAGACAGGATATATGAAATAAAATTCCAAGCAGAATCGTCAACAACTTTGAGGAATGTTCAACCTGCGTACGTAGTATTGCGAGGCAAGACTATAAATGCCTTGTTAGAAGGTCATTTAGAATCATCCCAGTTTGGTTCAAGTTTGGTAGTAAGCAACGAAGGGAATTGCGTTGTACAGTTCGATGTTATGTACGGCAACCAGAAATTGAACAGCGAATCTTTGGTTATCTTCCCCGGGCAGACACTCACCATCGATTTTGGGACAGTTATTAACAAGAACCAACTACAAGTGAAGTACGGACCTTATGGAGAAAACACAACTAACTCGCTCGAAGACTTTTGATGGATCTTTAAAAACCTTCGAAGGAGGGATTTTGTGAAGAGAATTTCACCGGTTCTTTTAATTATTTTGATTATGATATACTCTCTACCTTTTTTGTTTGCGTTGGAAGTATCGTTTTTCAACACTAATATAAAAGAGGCTTTGAATATTCTTTCACTTGATACTGGTGCTGTTATCATTTACGAACCAAATATCAGTGGTGCAGTTACGATACAAGTAGATGCTGATTTTGAAAGAGTCCTCGATTTGATTTTAATGCCTTACAATTACTACTGGACTAAGCTCGAAAACGTATACTTTGTCGGCATCTCGGATGTAAACGCATCTTCTTTTTTAAATACTGCTAAATTCTATCAGATACCGCTTAGGTTTTGCTCTGCTGAGAAGATCATTGCTGTCATGCCGAAGGCTCTTGAAAGTTTCGTTTTGAAACCCTTTGAGCAGAATAATCTTTTAGTGTTTGCACCACCGCCGATAGCTTCGAAGATTGCAAGCTTTGTTTCAGATATCGACAAGCCGAAACAAGCTTACGAAGTTTATGTGAAGATTACGGATATAAGCGAGGCCTTTCTCTTTAACTTCCGGCTCGATTTCTCGTCCTCACGCCAGTCAATCTTTGCGCCGAATTTGTTGCAAATTCCAATTTCTGATACAAACCTAAATATTCTTCTTAACAACAAGGAAGACTCGGAAGATTTTAAATCATATACGAAGGTAAAGTCCAAGCTTTAAGTGGTTATCAAACAAAGATAACGGCTCAGAGAAGTATTACGATTTCAAAATTCGGAGATGGTAAATTAACAAGCGGGCAGAATATAACAACAATGGAGATGACCATAACCCCAAGATTTTTGTACAACAGCTGTGTAATGGAAATCTCTTTGAAGTTAGATGGAATTCCAGATGCCAACGAGTTGAACTTTGAAACAAGGGGTGCGATACTTCAGTCAACAGTTAACTTGGAATACGGGAAGGTTTACTTGGTTGGATCGTTTAGTTATGACAAGAGTGTGCAAAAGGAAGGTGGAATCGCATTTCTTAAAGATTTGCCGATAATAGGTAGTCTTTTCAAAAGCTATTACATCGAATCAGAGAAAAGATATGTTATGTTCCTTGTAATCGTCGCAAGAAGTATAGATTTGTTGTCGAATATGAACGAATATGTTCAAGAATCAGGAGTTGATGGAAAATGAGAAGAAGTCTATACAGTTTGCTCTTTTTTCTTATCTCTTCGTTTTTATTTTCCGTTGGCATTTCGGTCACTCTTGATTTTACAAATACGCCTCTTTCTGAGATTCTCGATTTCATATCTTCAGAAACCAGTTCCGTCATAGTTTACCCTTTAGAACTCTCTAAACTTAAGATTACTATCAACTTGAAAAACGTTAATATAGAGACTGCGCTGAAAATGTTGCTTCTAAATCTCGGCTTTGATTTTGAGAAAATCGATTCAGAAACTTATGTCGTTTTTTCGCAGACACGGTATTACCCAAGATATATCACAAACTACGAGCCAAAATACCTGGACCCGTTTACTATCAAAAGTGTTTTGGACACTTTAGACATTGAGAATTATGTTTTTGAAAATCGAAATGTGTTTTACTCGGCGAGCAATCAGAAGGCAGATGAATTGCTTTCTATCATTTCACAGCTCGATGTAAGGAAGGATTCCAAAGATTCTTCGATTCTTTTGGTAAAGCTGTTGTCGATTTCAAAAAGCGAGTTCACGATTTCAGCAAACAAAAATGCTAACCAAAGTATCGACAAATCTAATATAGCATACATTTTGCCAAGAATCGTTGAACGAGTGAGCGAATATTCAAGAGAATATTGCTACATATCTATCCCGATCTACAAAGCTCAAGTTGAAGAGTCAACCTTGCTTTTGTCAGAAACCATCGCTGCAACAATGACAATAGAAGGTGGTTTTGGACAAGTTACTGTACGGTTGATCAACAAAGATGGTACCGAGTTTATTAAGTTCGGAACAAAAGAAGCTGAGGGGACACTACCGCTGAACAGTATACCGATTTTGAAGAGTGCAGAGGAAAAGATTAAATTCGGAGAAGGTCAGGGCACAGGATACTCTATATTGGAGTCTGGACAATATCTGATATACTTGGAATTCTACAAATTGGAAATTGAAAATACTGATGAAGTAAGAAATTATACGTATGTAGAGAAGAAAGATAACTACAATCTAACAAAACTAAAAAGCGATATTGAACTAACATACAGCAGTTCATCGACCATACTGTCTATTCAGAATGAAAGGAACAAAGCATCGGTTGTTGTAAGCAGTCAAGACTTTTTACCTTTGTATGCAGAGATACTAACAAGAATAGTGGATAATACTTTCATAGGAATTGGGTTTGAGGTATCAAGTTCAAAGATCTACATTTTGGTACACGACAAGATTACTCTTCCTCTTTTTGAGATTTATCCAAAAATAGGATATTCGATAAATGATAATTCATTTGCAATCACGGCAGAAATAGACTTTGTTATCTCTTTTGGCGATTTCTCACTCGTTCCATTGATAAAATTCGGAAACCAAGGGAATGCATTTTATGAAACCACGGGATATGGAGTGACAGCAAGATACAGAGGGAAAGATTATGAATTCAGATTAGGAACTTTATGGTCAGGTCAGTTTTTTGCAGTTACTGGAGGAATTTCTTGGTGAGGAAAGCTTTTTTAGCTCTTTAGCCAATTAGTCAGAACGGAAAAAAAGTAAATGAAAGGACCACTGGAGATTCTTCTTTTTCAAGTTCTTCCAAGTTTATGATGAAGAAAACAGAAGTCATTCTAAACTGTTTTCTCGGATTGAATTCAGTAGCTTGGCTCAAAGATATGACTTTATTACCTAACCTAATTGTTATAGGTATTCTCATTTCTTGAGCAACACCGTCAGTGGATAAAACGTCCACAGAAAATTTGAATTTCTTACTTGATTCTAATGTGATGCTTCCCACAACCGTTTTTAAATCCATTTGCTCGGTTAGAATCTGCTGACTTTCATCGTAGTCCATCGAGATTTTTATTGCCGGCTTTACAGTGAAAGTAAGTACCTGACTCCAGACAGCTCCGCTTGGTCCAAATATTATATGAACTGGACCATTAGAAAACAACGAAAGTGGTATTAAAACAACAGAAAGCACCAAAAACAATCTTTTTGTCAAAAAATCAACCTCCGTTATACCAGGGTGCTAAAAATCAAAACGGCAAAAATACAAACGTTAAAGACACTTGGAAGTCTCCAGCTGCTTCATCTAAATCGAAACGCAGAGATAGAATTCCTCTTATGAAGTTATTTATTTTTGTTGGTTTATCTTGAGACATTGATATTTTGGTGTTGCCTATGTTAACACTTTTAACGACCACATCTTGAGAATCCAATACGACAGGTTCAACATACATCTTAAATCTGCTCACCGAAGCATAAATATAAATTTCTCCAACTGACGCTGTTTTGGTGTATTCACTTACTACAAAAGTCTGGCTCTCATCGTAATACCAAGTAATTGTTATTATCTGCTCAGCAAAAGTCCGCTCAGCGCAGAATAGATAAGATATGATCAAAAGCAAAATCGCTAATACCTTGAACCGCTCAATGCTGTCACCTTTTTCGAACTGTCGTTTTATTATCATTCTCTTGATCACCTTCTTATTACTACCATCTTCTCGCTCTAAAATTATACCACTTCCTACGAAACTGTTTAAATTAAAAGAGGGCACGAAGCCCTCTTCTTTCAGTTTTTATTAAAATCATATCCTTAATCAAAACGGCAAGAAGGTAAAATCGAGTTTTACGTCAAAGTCATCTTCAATGTCTGTATAACCTGTAAACGTTACACTTAATACACCGGCAAGAGACTTTGTAGGAACTTCTGTTGGACTATTAGCATTGTCTGAAAGAACTTGCGTGCCAACTTGGACTGCAGAAATTCCTAAGCCAGTAGGAAGTTGGTTGCCTATAGCGTAGTAAAGTTTGAATTTCTTATTAGACCAGAATTGAATATCTCCAACACTTGCAGTTCCGGTATCATAATCGACTAAGAATGTTGATGACACATCGTATTCCCAAGTAACAACGATTTTGTGTTTTACTGAAAACTTGAGCGTCTGTGACCACTGTCCACTTGAACTCATTTGAATGGTGGTGCTTCCAGCTGCTACGAACTCCGTAAAGACAAGAACTATCAAGAGAACGATTAATAACTTCTTCATATCTCATCCCTCCTTTCTTGAAACGCTTCTCCCTTTACGCAAGTATAGTCCCATTATTTACAAAGGTAAACCATTCTATAACCATGTATAGGAAAATGCAAGGAATAAGTATTAAAAAACGCTTAAATCATAATCAAAAAATAAATAAAAAGCCGATGGTCGTCCATCGGCTTGAATTCTTGAATTTTAGATTATCTGAATTTTACCCATCTTCCAAAGATTATTCGAGTTCAATCATTATTTGTCCAGTATCTACGTTGTCTCCTTCTTTCACGAGTATCTTCTTAATAACTCCCGGTTTATCAGCTACGATGTCGTTCTCCATCTTCATCGCTTCGAGTATCAGAACCTTCTGACCGTACTCAACTTTTTGTCCTTCCCCAACCAGTATTTTCAGTATCACACCAGACATCGGTGCCACTATTTTCGCACCAGCACTTGTGCCGGAACTTGATGGTGCTGTTGGTGTAGTTGGCACAGTTGGTGTTGTCGGTGTTGTCGACGGAGCAGATGTTCTCTGCATTTGTTGTGTGGGTCCTGCAGCTACTTGCTGAGTTGATTGCACTGGTTGTGTTGGTTGAGATACTTGCACAGATTGTTGCACTTGTGCTCCCAATTCTTCGACCTCTACGACGTACTCTTTTCCATTCACCCTAACAACGAATTTTCTAATCATCTATTTCCACCTCTCCAACCATATGTTCTCCATTCATCCCATCCTCTAATACCTTTGTGCCTTACTTTACTTTCTCCTTTAGACACAGGTCTTATACTTCTTACGACGACGTTCGTTCCTATCGTTGCGTAAATTGCTGCAAATATTGCCGCTATTTCTTCGGTATTATCTAAATTATCTAAAGCCTCAGAGATTTTCGCTTCGCTGAATAGTTTTTTCCCTTCATCGGTTTTTTTAGTCGCTGTCTCAACAGCTTCTCGAGGTTCTTGCGAAGGCAATTTCACTTTTTTGTTCTTGCTTACACCAAAAAGTTCCATCAGCTTGAAAACAAAATAAAGAACAACGAATATGGCAAAAACTGCTGTAACTCCTACTATCATCACTACTAATTCTTGTGGCATGAATCAATCACCTCTTAGCTTCTTAACTATTTTTTCAATCTAACGATCACAAAGGTATGTTGCCATGTTTTTTCCTCGGTCTTGATTCTACTTTTGTGGCACTGTATTCGAGAGCTTTTTCGATCCATTCACGCGTTTCTCTTGGGTCGATGACAGCATCTATGTATCCTCTTGAGGCTGCAACATATGGATTTGCGAAGAGCTGTCTGTATTCTTCTATCTTCTGCTTTCTTGTTTCTTCTGGGTTTTCTGAAGCGTCTATTTCTTTCTTGAATATGATATTCGCCGCACCATCTGGTCCCATGACCGCAATTTCGGCTGTTGGCCATGCGGCAACAAAGTCAGCGCCAAGGTGCTTGCTCCCCATTGCAATGTACGCCCCACCGTATGCCTTTCTGAGAATTATCGTAATCTTCGGAACAGTTGCCTCGCTGTATGCATAGAGCAATTTTGCACCGTGCCTTATTATTCCGCCATGTTCTTGTTTGACTCCTGGTAAATATCCAGGCGTATCGACAAATGTAATTATCGGTATGTTGAAAGCGTCTAAGAATCTTATGAATCTTGCCGCCTTATCTGATGAGTCTATGTCGAGCACACCGGCAAGATAATTTGGCTGGTTTGCGACTATACCGACCGATTTCCCGCCAATCCTTGCAAATCCAACTACTATGCTCTTTGCGAAATGCTCATGCACTTCGAAGAACGTTCCTTCGTCAACTATTTTCTTTATAACATCCCTAACGTCAAATCCTTTTCTCGAATCGATAGGAACTATTGTGTGGATATCAGAGATATTGGGCGTAACATATTCTTCTTGTGAAACCGGTTCTTCCATGTTGTTTTCAGGAATGTAAGAAAGCAATTTCTTGACCATCTCTATAGCCTGTCTATCGTCAGAAGCAAGGAAATGCGCATTTCCGCTCTTTGAGTTGTGCACATAAGCACCACCGAGGTCCTCTTTCGATATATCTTCTCCTGTCACTGCCTTTATGACGTTGGGACCCGTTATGAACATCTGGGCAGTCTGGTCCACCATCACTACAAAATCCGTTATCGCAGGAGAATACACAGCACCACCTGCACACGGACCGGAGATAACCGTAATCTGCGGTATAACTCCCGATGCAATCGTGTTTCTGAAGAATATCTCTCCGTAACCGTATAAAGAATCAACACCCTCTTGTATCCTCGCACCACCTGAATCATTAATACCTACAAGAGGTATTCCCATTTTCAACGCAAGGTCCATTATTTTTACTATCTTTTTTGCATGCATCTCGCCTAATGAACCGCCCATTACGGTAAAGTCCTGGGAAAATGCAGCAACGGGTCTTCCGTTAACTTTTCCAATACCGGTGACAACGCCATCAGCTGGTAACTTCATCTTATCGAGTCCAAAAGTTGCGTTTCTGTGTTTTACGAATTTATCTATCTCTTCGAAAGTGCCTTCGTCAAAGAGCAGCTCAAGTCTTTCCCTTGCTGTCAACTTCCCTTCGGCATGTTGCTTTTCTATCTTATCTTTTCCACCGCCAAGCTCTATTTCTTCCTCCATCTGTTTAAGCTTTTCAATGAGTTCGTCCATCAATTCCCACTCCTTCCGATACATCTATCAAATCAGTTAAATCAACTAACAATTCAATGTTCACCTTCAACTAATTCAACAAGGACCCCACCTGTTGTCTTCGGGTGCAGGAAAAGAACACGAGTACCGCCCGCACCTTTTTTCGGCTCTTCAGACAAAGGTTGCAGTCCGTTCTCTTTAGCAAGTTTGACTGCCTCATCTATCCCATGGACGTTGAATGCTATATGGTGAATTCCCTCGCCCTTTTTCTCGAGAAAGCCTGACACTTCAGAGTTTTCGTTCATCGGCTCAAGAAGTTCTACTCGAGTGTCGCCAACTTTGATAAAATACACTCTCAAACCTCTTTCAGGAAGCTCTTCTATTTCTGTCACTTCCAGTCCTAAGAAATCCTTATACAACTTCAGCTTCTCTGAGGCATCTCTTACAGCGATGCCTATGTGATCTATTCGGTTAGTGTGCACAACAAGTCACCCCCAAAAAGTCTATTAAAAGTTTATTAAAATTATCCCTTGGAATCTACTTCTATTTTACAATACACTCTTGGTGTGTCAAAACCTGCCAAACGGTTATCAAATCCATCCAAGTGCTTTTGCCGTGCGTTTCATAAAGTTTTTGAGTGCATTCTTTCCAACTTCTGTTTTTGCATATATATCCAAAAATTCATTCTTTTCACAACGTATCACTTTAACAGCCCCAACAGCGATGCACGTTTCAGAATAAGGTTCTCCGACGAGAGCCTCAAGACCAAAGACTTCAACCATATCAGCTGCTTGATCACTACTAACGAGTGTTTCATAACCACCTACGATAGCTTTAACGGTTCCAGTCTTGATTATATAAATGTAAGGCTTTCTGTCATCTTTTTCTATGATCTTCTCACCGTCGCTGAATTCAAGAGTTTCCACGCAACATCACCTCTAAAACCCGCGCAATCTTTGAATACCTTCTGTAAATGATGTTACCTTCATCCTTGTATATGCTCTCAAGAGTTTTGACCGCTTCGTAACAATAGTCTTTAAGATGAGAGTACCTTAGAAGCACCTTTTTCAGCAGAGATTTCGCTACGTACCTGTCGTTCAGCACTATGTAAACTTTGGCCGCTGTTTCTATTAAAAATTTCGCACCAATCTGCTCGTCTGGAAATTTGTCTGAGAATTTCTTTACCAAATTGACCTTTGTGATTAGCTTGTCGTCCTCAATGCTCTCTATAAACTTGATCGCTTCTTCTTTATTCTCCGGCAATTCCCCTCCTGATAAAGTTAAGAGCGATTCAACTTGTTCAAGGTACTCATCTAAATCAGGCGTTTCGAAATTAAAATCATCAAGAACTATTTTGTCTAAATCCACAGATGTTTCGTAAAGGATCTTCCTAAGTTCAAGAATCTTATTTATTATATTTTCGTATTCATCTTCAAGTGAAACGTCAATTATCTCGCTTTCCTCCAATGCAACGACATCCTCTTCCAGCGGTATCTCAAGAAGATACTCGACCAGAGCAACATAATCACCCTTCGATATATCGTGATATGTCTTATTCCTTGTTTCCCTAATGGTTCCGTACTGAATTTTAAAAAGCTTCTTTGGAATTTCTCCACTTTTGAATATCACGCCCTCGATTTTCATGCCTACTCACTCACCCAGACAGATTTTTTAATCTCTCTTTATTTTTAATTTTGGTTTTTTCTTACCATCAGCTGTTTTGTCTTCTACAAGTTTAAATTCATCATGAATTGTGCTGACTCTTGCAAGTTCCTTCTTCGATTCTTCTTCTGCTTTATTGTCCACCCTTCTCAAATTGAGTAGGTAAGAAACCGCAAGTTCATAATTTCGCGACATCATATCCGTGAACATCGCGTACGTCTCTTTCTTAAACTCAAGAACTGGATCCTTTTGTCCATAACTTCTCAATCTTACAGACTCTTTGACATGCTCCACTTCTTCAAGGTACTGTCTCCAGTTTTCATCAATAATCCTTAGTACAATAAACTTTGCGACATGTTCAAAATCTTCGCCAAATTCTTTCTTCTTCTCCTCGTACCATCCTCTGATCTGCGCCGTTAAATCGGCTTTCAGTTTTTCAACATCGTCGATTTTTTCGTTTATTTTGACATAATCTTTTATTACGGCAAAGGAATTCTTCAACCCTTCTAAATCCCATTCAATTGATGAACAGAATTCATCGATTCTCGACTGGACAAAATTCTCAATCGCCTCGTTTATGAAATTATCAACGTTGTGTTCAAGTATGTAATCTCGATAACCATAAATCGCCCTTCTTTGTGTGTCTAAGACGCTATCAAGTTCAAGTAAGAATTTACGAACTCCGAAGTTTATGCCTTCAACTTTCTTCTGAACCTGTTCGATGAGTTTTGTCAAAAGCGGATGGTAAATTGGCTGTCCGGGTTCTATCTTGACCATGTCCATAACTTTTTGTATCCTGTCTCCACCGAAGATTCTCATGAGATCATCTTCGACAGACAAGAAGAATATAGACTCTCCCGGATCGCCTTGTCTTCCTGACCTACCGCGTAGCTGGTTATCTATCCTTCTGCTCTCGTGGCGTTCAGTACCTATAACGCACAAACCGCCGAGTTCCTTCACACCTGGACCTAACTTGATGTCCGTTCCTCTTCCAGCCATGTTAGTTGCTATTGTTACCGTTCCTTTTTGACCTGCTTGGGCTATGATCTGCGCTTCTTTTTCGTGGTATTTCGCATTCAAAACTTGATGTGGAATCTTTTCACGCCTCAGCATCTCGCTTAACCTTTCACTTTTCTCAATCGACGTCGTTCCAATGAGAACAGGCTGGCCTTTCTCGTATCTTTTCTTAATCTCTTCAACGATAGCTTTGTATTTTTCGTCTACGCTTCGGTAAATCAGGTCGTCTCTGTCGTTTCTAATCATAGGCTTGTGCGTTGGGATGACAACGACTTCAAGACCGTATATCGATTTAAATTCTTCCTCTTCCGTCTTCGCAGTTCCAGTCATACCGGCGAGTTTCTCGTACATTCTGAAGTAATTCTGGTAAGTTATAGTTGCATACGTAATACTTTCTTCCTTTATAGGCACTCCTTCTTTCGCCTCTATCGCTTGGTGCAAGCCTCCACTGTAACGTCTTCCTGGTAGAACGCGCCCTGTGAATTCATCGACGATGAGGACTTGTCCGTTGTGAACTAAGTAATCAACGTCCTTTTTGAAAAGATGTATCGCTTTCAGAGAATTCGTTATATGGTAAATACTGTTCACGTTCGCCGGATCGTACAAATTATCAACGCCAAGTAATTTTTCCAAAAATTCGATGCCTTCATCTGTGAGGAGCACCGTTCTGTGCTCTTCATCGAGTTTAAAGTGCTTGTCTCTCTCAAGTCTTTTTGCAATCTGATAGAATTGTTTGTAAACGGAAGCATTGTTCTTGGAAGGACCGCTTATGATCAACGGCGTTCTTGCTTCATCTATGAGTATGCTATCGACCTCGTCGACTATCGCATAGAAATGTCCGGTTTGGACTTTGTCCTCGAGCGAGATAACGAGATTATCTCGCAGGTAATCAAACCCAAACTCAGAATTCGTTCCGTATGTAACATCGCACCTGTAAGCTTCCTTCTTACTTACCTCAACTATATCGACTTCAAAAGCTTCAACAGCCTTTTTAACTTTCAATTCATCGGACAAAAATTCTCCATCGAAATCATCTGGCCAGACGCAGTAATTCTCTTCGAGTCCTTTTTGAGCTAATTCCGGATTTTTCCAAACTACCTCGTAGGCTTTCCCGGCGGTATTTATAATTCCAACCCTCAACCCAAGTGCGAGGTAAATTGGTCCCATCCACATTGCATCCCTTTTTGCAAGGTAATCGTTAACGGTGACCATGTGGATATTCCTATTCATCAAAGAATTGAGCACAACTGGTGCGGTTGCGACAAGCGTCTTACCTTCACCGGTCTTCATCTCAGCAATCTTACCTTTGTGGAGCACTATTCCGCCTATAAGCTGCACATCGAAATGCCTCATTCCAACGGTACGCCTTGCAACTTCTCTTACAAATGCGAAAACTTTTTCCACATGCTCTTCAAGTTCTTCAAAGTTCTGGAGCTTTCCTTTATGTTCTAAGATATAGTTCTTCATTTCTTCGAAAGACATTCTTCTCACTTGTTCTTCGAGGGAGTTAATTTTCTCTACCAACTTTCGTGCCTTTCTTATTTCAGACTCGTTCTTGTCAAAAAGTTTTTTCAATTTGCTAATCACGTCTTTTTTCCTCCTTAAATCGTTAATTCACTTACCTATAATATTTTATCACAAAAAAGAAAAAAGGTCATCCAAGCGAGGATGACCAAAAGACAAAAGTATTTCAAAAATCTATGCCTTCGAGGAGCATATTGTTAAGCTCGTTAAGTATCTCGTGAGGTGCTATGAGTTCACCACCTACTCTGCTTAAAAGCCTCATCTTCGTTCCAGGTCTTATGAGCTTTGCAATTTCGCCCGCGTACTGCCCAAGATTCATCTCCGCAACAAGGACGTTTTGAACACTCGAAAGTTTTTTCCTCATTTTCTCTATTGGGATGGGCCATATTGTTATCGGCCTGAGCAAGCCAACCTTTATACCTTCCTGCCTCGCCATTTTAACTGCTTCCTTTGCAGACCTTGCAACCGAACCGTAGGCAACTATTATTGTTTCAGCATCTTCGGTCATGAATTCCTCGCACTCTGCAATCTTGTCTATGTGCAATTTTATTTTATTAACAAGCCTTCTTATCAGTTTTTCAGCGGTCTCCGCTGTTGCCATTGGGAAACCTGATTCATCATGCACAAGGCCCGAGACATGGAATCTCGCCTTACCCATCTCGACCAACGTTGGCGGTAAGTTCTCAGCATACTCACTTTCGCTGAAAGGTACGAATAATTCTTCCTCTTCGAGTTCTCTTGATGTTAGTCTTTCTACAATTTCTATTTCACTGTCAGGTGGAAGCATAAAATTCTCGTACATGTGTCCAAGCACTTCGTCCATTAACAATATGACTGGTGTTCTGTACTCTTCCGCTAAGTTGAAAGCCTTGATCGTGTATTTATACACTTCTTCAACAGTTGAAGGATAGAGGGCAATGATCGCATGATCTCCGTGCGTTCCCCACCTTGCCTGCATTATATCTCCTTGCGCTGGTTTTGTCGGCATACCCGTTGAGGGACCGCCACGCATTACGTTCACAAATACAGTTGGCGTTTCAGTCATAACTGCGTAACCTATGGCTTCTTGCATTAAGCTGAACCCGGGACCACTTGTCGCGGTCATAGACTTTGTACCTGCAAGCGAAGCACCAATTATAGCTGCGGCACTCGCTATTTCATCTTCCATCTGTATGAAAACGCCACCAACTTTTGGGAGTTCTCTTGCCATCGCTTCGGCTATTTCGGAAGATGGGGTTATCGGATAGCCTGCATAAAATCGGCAACCAGCCCTTATGGCACCGTAGGCACAGGCTTCATTTCCTTGCCAAAAGACCATGCGAGAATTTTTAGGCATTTTCAACACCCACCTTCTGTTCAGCTTCTTTTTCAATACTGGAGTTTTCTGGTTGTATCTCAACTATGTTTATAACGAAATCCGGGCAAAGGTTTTCACACATCATACAACCTATACAAGTGCTGTGATCTGGGACTGCAGGTTTATTTAATTCTCCTTTAATAATTGTCTTTGTTGGACATATATGATAGCAGATTCCACATGCTTTACACCACTGATATTTGATTTCCACCCTGTACTGCTTTTTTGCCACGAGGGTTTACCTCCTTTTTTACATTTATAGTTTATTACTTAAGCATCGCTAAGAACATACCAGCCGCCACAGCTGTACCGATAACACCAGCAACGTTCGGTGACATAGCATGCATGAGAATGAAGTTTGTTGGATCTTCTTCCTGAGCTATCTTCTGTGCAACCCTTGCTGAGTCAGGAACTGCCGAAACACCCGCTCCACCAATCAACGGATTAATCTTATCTTTCAAGAAAAGGTTCATGAGTTTTGCAAAAAGTATTCCCGAGATAATGCATGTAACAAACGCAAAAGCTCCCATGCCAAATATCAAGAGCGATTTCGGACTGAGGAAAACATCGGCTCGAGCAGACGCTCCGACAGAAAGACAGAGCAAGATCGTCGTAGTATCCAGTATGTATTTACTCGCTGCTTCAACCAATCTTTTCACATTTCCAACTTCTCTGAGAAGATTACCGAACATCAAAGGACCGACAAGCGCTAAGGATTGCGGAACTATCAACGCCGTTATAACAGTTGTAATGATTGGAAACACTATTTTCTCTGTTTTTGAAACTTTTCTCGGTGGTTTCATCCTTATCTTTCGCTCATCTTTTGTTGTAAGTAATTTAGATATCGGAGGCTGCAAAATAGGTATCAATGCGATATACGAGTAAGCAGAGATAGCGATAATAGGTAGCAAATCCGGTGAAAACTTAGTTGCTAAATAAATCGACGTCGGACCATCCGCACCGCCTATTATTCCTATCGCCGCTGCCTCAGGGAACGTAAAATGGAAAGCTCTTGCTAAAAGAAATGTTAAATAAACACCGATTTGAGCAGCACCGCCAAGGAAAATAGTTATCGGGTAGGAAAGCATAAATGAAAAGTCCGTCAACGCACCTATACCTAAGAATATAAGCGGCGGGTATATACCCAGATCAAGTCCTTGCTTTATGTAATACAAAAAACCACCTGGAACTAATCCACCATTTTCTAAAACCTGAGGTTCAGCCAGAACACCAGTCGCAAGTAAAGGAATATTCGAGAAAATTATACCGAAAGCAATAGGAATTAAGAGAAGAGGTTCAGCATCTTTTTTCACAGCAACATACACCAGAACACCAGCGATAATTAACATGAAAATATTACCCATAGTAAGCTGTGCAAAGCCCGTACTTTGGAAAAACAAAGCGAACTGATCCAGCATATACTTAGCCTCCACTATTAATATTTTTGTTTTATCTCATATTTTAGTATACTATTAATACATCTTTTTTCAATAAACAAGAACGAGCTTAAAATCAAAAATAGGCAAGCTATAAACGATTTATTATATTTTTCTTGCCCATAATGTGAATTTGGCAATTATAGGCAACTATAAAGCCACACACAAGACTATTTAAATATTCTGGGCTTCACAATGCCATCTTTCATAACGAATTCTCCACGCGAGACTACTGTGCTAATTTTCCATGATTCTAAATCAATAACCACAAAATCTGCATCATATCCTTTTGATATCTTGCCTTTTTTCATGTTAAAAACTTTCGCGGGGTTGGTCGTTGATATCTTCAGTGCATCTTCAAACGGAACGCCTTTTTCAACCACACGCTTGAGCGTATGGGGAACAGATGATACACTTCCAACAGATAGCCCTAAGAATCTACCATCTTTGTCAAATCTCGGAAGACTTCCTTGTCCATCTGACGAGATAGTGACATTATCGAGCATTTTGTTCTCATAAATCTCTACGATGCAGTTGACTGTATTAAATGATTCGATTTCATTAGGCAACTCTTCTGGTTGCAAAGCGGTTAGATCTATCGTTCCTCCCTTTTTGATAAATTCGAGCCCTTGTTCAAAGAGTGTTCTATTCCGGCTCATGTGCGTTGGGTACAGATGGTGAATTGGAATCTCGGTCGTATCGATAAGTTTAAACAGATAATCTATACCACTACTTCCAGCTCCCACATGGAAATTAACAATTCCAGGCTTTCCAGATAAGAGCGATGCAACCCTTGTATCAGCCACAATTCGGGCTATTTCCTCAAACGTTGGCTGGGATGACCTGTGATCAGAAATCGCTATTTCACCAACACCTATGACTTTATCAATTAGAACTATATCCTTCATCACCGAACCAGTGAAAGTAACAGGTGGCACCCTGTATGAGCCTGTATAAATATAGGTGTTTATACCTTCCGTTTCAAGCGATTTCGCCTTTGCATACAAATTTTCAAGGCTTCTCGTAATCCCATCAGTTCCAAGACAACCAATCACTGTTGTGATGCCATTCTTCACACACTCAGAAAAATCCAACTCGGGTGTTCTCGTTACAAATCCGCCTTCGCCACCACCGCCTGTTATATGAACATGAGGATCGATCAAGCCTGGAATCAAATACAAACCATTTGCATCATAGATTTCTATTTCGAAAGGCAGTACATCGGTATTTATACTTTCGCCCACGTACAAAATCTCTTTATCGAATACGATATCTTTGACGCCTAAATATTCTGGAGCAAATACTTTCACATTTTTGATCATCCTTACCATCGCAATTCCTCCAAAACAACGACTGTCCTCTACAGAGTAATCGTGCCGTCAAATGATACTTTAAATCCAAGATGCTTAGCTTCCTCTATTACTCTCTCGGAATTTACATCGACAAGATACGCTATATCTCTCACTGTTATTTTTGTCTTGCCAAAGAGTTCGGAAAAGTACTTAAGTGCGCTTATCGTTCTTTGAGCTGGATTTGATTGATACCGTATCTCAAGTAATCTCTTGACTTGCGATATCCTTCTCAGTTGAGACTCGCATATCTTCAGTATAAAGCCTGGGTTTGTAGTAATCGTCTTATTTATAACCTCGGCATTGAGCGGGATGAATGCGGTAGGTGAAAGCGTGTACAGTGTGACCATCCTTACTTTTGAATCCAAGAAAGCGCCTTCTCCCACGAATTCTCCGGGTCCAACTATTGAAAGCAGTACTTCTTTGTCTTCGAGAAGTTTCACTGCTTTCAGATATCCTTTCAATATCAAATACCCTTCCAAAGCAGCTTCACCCTCGAGCGTAATTATGGTATTGGCAGGAACAAATAGACCAGCTTTCATGTACATTTCAAGTATCTCCTGCTTTTGACCACCTTTGAAGAAATTAACAAGGTACGCATATGAAAGCAAATCGCTGTATTCGTTTGGATTGAGCCTCTTGAAGTGTATTTCGGCTCTTTCAGGATCCGTTACCATACTTAGGAGAGTATGCCATACCATTATCTCCTTTTTGAGCTCTTCGCTTGTCACCTGAGCCATCATCTTAGCAAATATCTCCATCGCTTCTCTATAATAACCGCCCACATAAAATCTCTTGGATTGCAAGATATCTTGAAAGATATTATCAGTCAATTTGTAAGCCCCCGGGTGCAGTCTATTGAAAAAACGCAGTTTATCGGGTCCAACGTATTCTGGTATTTCCCGAGATTCTGCAAGCTCTGAATCTATAACCAACAATCGCTGGGCTATTGAGGAAACCATGCTTCTCAATATTCTGTCAGAATATTCGGACGAAAGAATTTCACTTGAATTCACTGAATAGAGTGTAGTTTCCGAAAGTGTAACAACGCTCTCTTCTGAAGGGATATTATAAATACCCCACTCACCGATTGTACCGCTTTCTATCTGTTTTTCTTTTCTAAAGAGCTTTACGCTAATAGAGCCGTTAACTATGTAGTAAATCGATTGCGGAACCTCACCTTCTTTATATATAACACTGTTCGGAGGATAAGTGATGAGCTTCATAATCCTCACCTCTAATGTGCAAAATTAAACCGGGTGAGAACCACCCGGTTTGATTTTATCATATCACCGCCAATTTCTTCCCAACCTTTTCAAATTTTTCAAGTGCAAAGTCGAGATCTTCTTTTGAGTGTACCGCACTTATCATTACTCTTATTCTTGCTTTTCCTTTTGGCACCGTTGGGTATCCTATCGCTTGAGCGAATATGCCTTCTTCAAACAGTTCTTTACTGAATTGGCTTGCAACCTTTGCATCGTAAAGCATTACTGGCGTTATCGGTGTCTGACTTACGCCAAGGTCAAAACCCAGCTTTCTCATTTCAGTTTTGAAGTATGAAGCATTATCCCAGAGCTTTCTGACTCTTTCGTCGCTCTCTTGGAGTATCTTGACCGCTTCAAGACACGCAGCCACATCTGCCGGTGTAAGGCCCGTGCTGAACAAGAATGGTCTTGCTTTCTGTTTCAAGTACCTGACAAGCGTTTCTTTACCTGCAATGTATCCACCAAGCACGCCGAACGCTTTCGATAACGTGCCTATTTCCATATCAACTCTGCCGTGCAACCCGAAATGATCCACTATACCGCGCCCACCACGTCCAAGCACACCCTCACCATGTGCGTCGTCGACCATTACAGCAGCTCCGTATTTGTCTGCAAGCTCGACTATCTCAGGCAGTGGTGCTATATCTCCATCCATACTGAAAACACCATCAGTAACGATAAGTATTCTTCTTGCTTTCTGAACATCTCTCGCTTCCTTAAGCCTTGCTTCGAGTTCGTTCATGTCGTTGTGTTTGTATACATACCTCTTGGCTTTTGAAAGCCTTACACCATCGATTATACTCGCATGGTTAAGCTCATCGGAAATGATAGCGTCTGATTCATCTCCAAAAATTGTCGGGATCGCTGCTTGGTTTGCTATAAATCCTGACTGAAGGAATATCGTAGCATCGGCACCTTTAAATTCTGCAAGCGCTTTTTCGAGTTCTTCGTGAATTTTCATCGTACCAGCGATCGTTCTAACAGCCCCAGGTCCAACACCCCATTCTTGGGTTGCTTTTATCGCTGCCTGTTTCAGCCTTTCGTCGTTAGCAAACCCGAGGTAATTGTTCGAACAAAGATTAAGTACTCTCTTGCCATTGATTACAATCCATGCTCCCTGCGGTGATTCCAACGTGCGGATATTTATCAAAAGTCCCTCATTCTTAAGAGCTTCCATTTCATCTTCGAGAATCTTGTAATCGAACATACAAACCCTCCTTTTCCTCTACGGCACATTAGTCAAGATTAAGAACAACTTTTCCGCATTGCTTATTGAGCATCAATTCAAATCCTTTTTCCCACTGGTCAAATGGAAGCACGTGAGTCACGACTTTTGAGAGGTCAACTTTCTTTGTCCTCAACAGCTCATCTGCGATTCTCCAAGTTTCGAACATGCGCCTTCCGGTTATGCCGTACATTGTGAGGCCTCTCATAGTTAGCAATGCATCGATATTGATATCGATCTTGCCGCCGAATATACCAAGAACGGATACCTCTCCGCCCATCGTCACGCATTTCAAACCATCTTCAAATGCTTTTCTATTTCCGCTCATTTCGAGCAATACATCGACACCATCGTCAAGCAATTTATAAACTTCTCTTACAAGATCCTTCTCCGCAGGATTTATTACTACATCTGCTCCATTTTCTCTCGCCATTTGGATTCTAAGCGGATCAACCTCGGAAACTATTACCGTACTTGCTCCTGCAACTTTAGCAACTTGTATCGCCATTAAGCCTATCGGACCAGCACCTGTTATGAGTACAGTCTTTCCGAGAAGGTTTGTTACGGAAGCTGTGTGTATAGCGTTACCAAACGGCTCCATTACAGACGCGAAATCCAGAGGTATCTCTTTTGAAAAGCGCCACAGAACAGTTTCTGGTATAACCGCGTACTCTGCAAAGATACCGTTTGTATCCACGCCAAGTATTTTCAAATTCTTACAGATGTGCATTCTTCCCGTTTTACACTGATAGCAGTGCTCGCAAGGAATGTGCGTCTCCGCCGCAACTAAATCGCCCACTTTAACTTGTGTTACCGCACTACCTACCTCTACAACTTCACCAGCCATTTCATGTCCGGTTATCAGTGGTGGGATGATTCGAGACTGCGACCATTCATCCCATTTGTATATATGTATATCCGTACCACATATTGAAGCACGCCTTATTTTAACAAGCACATCTCTTGGTCCAAGTTCCGTTGGCTTTTCAACTTCTGTCATTACAAGCCCTGGTCCTGCTGTTTGCTTCATTATAGCTTTCATTGTTACTGTCCCCAATTTAACCGCCTCCTTTGTTTAAAAGCTTTTCTTCTGGCAATACAATTATACAACCTCGGAGTTTATCGAAAAACTTTCGCAAAGCTGAAATAACTGAGCATACAGAAGAAAATTAGCAATTCGAACGTTATTAGTACAAAAATTCACTTATTTTCAGCCATATGCACTTTTATAATCCATTATCCAAATTCAGCATAGTCTTGCACATAGTCGATATCGTTGACTTTCACGCGTTTTCCTTCCATCTCAATAATTCCAAGCTTCTCAAGCTCCACAAACACCCTTGAAAGCGCAGGGCGTGTGGCGCCGAACTCTCTTGAAAGCTCTTCTTTCGTCATATCAAGTGTAACAACAGGACTTTTCTGCTCTTCCATTAGTCTCACAAGATATGAACACACTTTTTGGACGAGGTTTTTCATTGTTATTTCATAAAACCTATCGGTGATGAAGACAAAAGCATCGCTGACGTATCTAAGGTAATTCCTCAGCAGTTGCTCGTTTTTCATCATGTATGAAACGAACCTATCCTTTTCGATGCTTAGGAAAACAGAAGGTTGAGCGGTTTCGACATCAACAGGGTACTTGGCTTCCGTTGAGAATATAACCGCAGCTGCGAGCAATTTCGGGGCGAACATATGGTCAATTTGTAAAACGTGGCCCTCTGGATTTGTAAAAAGCCCAAACGCTTCACCTTCAACTAAAAACAACATCTCATCGCACTCATCATTCCTTGAACGCACCAGCTCTTTCGAATCGTACCTTTGAATTTTCGCATACCGCATAAGTTCTTCTATGCATTTCTTCTCAACACCGGCAAATACCTCGCACTTTTGAAGAGCTTCTATGTATTTTTCCATAAAGTTCCCTCCGTTTGAGACACGACTATTTCTCTAAAATTGTAACATAGGTTACGGAATTATATTTGAAGTTATATTAAACTTATCTTGGAAACCTCAGGTTATTCGAAATCAAAGAATATTAAAAGGTATTATTTTAGGAGGTGTTTTGAGATGGCGTTGAACATGTTCTGTTATCAGTGTTCACAAGCGATGAACGGCGAAGCATGTACTATCACAGGTGTGTGCGGCAAAGATCCTGTTGTTTCAAGATTGCAAGATAACTTGGAGTACATACTCAAAGGTATATCTGCGTATTACTACCATGCAAGAGAACTCGGTTACAAAGATGAGGAAATTGCAGCTTTCCTCAGTGAAGGGCTCTATTCAACCCTCACAAACGTGAATTTCGATGCTCAGGAGTTTGTGAATTTGGCTCTCAGAGCTGGTATGATGAACTTCAAAGTCATGCAACTACTCAAGAAGGCACATATTGAAACGTACGGTGAGCCGATGCCGACAGAAGTGGAAACGGGTACAAAAGAAGGACACGCGATAATCGTCACTGGACATAATCTCAAAGCTCTTGAAGAGCTCCTTAAACAAGTTGAAGGCACGGATGTGTACGTCTACACGCACTCTGAAATGCTCCCAGCACACGGATATCCCGGATTGAGAAAATACAAGAACTTAGCTGGAAACCTCGGAGGCGCTTGGTTTGATCAAAGGGACCTCTTTGACAAAATTCCCGCAGCGATACTCGGAACGAGTAACTGCGTACTGTTGCCAAAAGAATCCTATAGAGACAGAATGTTCACAACATCGATTGCAAGGCTTCCCGGCGTAAAGCACATTGAAGGTTACGACTATTCGGAAGTTATAGCGAAGGCAAAGTCATTGCCAAAGCTCCCAGAACAACCCGGAAAGTACAAGCTCACAACAGGATATTCTGCAAGCGTTGTTAAATCTTTAGCGGGAAAGATTAAAGAACTTGTTGAAGCTGGAAAGATAAAACACTTCTTTGTTGTTGGCGGATGCGATACCCCAACAAGACGCGGTGCATACTACAGAGAATTCGTCGAAAAACTTCCAAAGGAAACAGTAGTTATAACACTTGCGTGTGGTAAGTTCAGAATCAACGACTTACAACTCGGCGATATTGAAGGTATTCCAAGACTCATCGACGTTGGTCAATGCAACGATACAATCGTAGCACTCGAAATAGCCATGGCGCTCTCTGAAACGTTCGGTGTTCCTGTCACAGAGCTCCCGCTATCACTCGTGCTCACATGGATGGAACAGAAAGCTGTTGCAATACTGTGGACACTACTTGCACTTGGACTCAAAGGAATCTACATAGGTCCTGTATTGCCAGCTTGGGTCAATAAAGAAATTCTTGAAGTGCTCGTTAAGAACTACGATTTGAAACTCATAGGGCAACCGGAAGAAGATATAAAGGCGATTTTAAAGGTATAAGAAACCTTAAATTCGAACCGATTTTGAAAAATAAAAAAGCGCAGGGCTGAAATGCCCTGCGTTATTTGTAATTGATTCACGTTGAACCTATTCTTATCATCTTCACACTCCCGTCCGCAAAAGCCACAATAAATGTTCCGGGATTTGAAGTTGGTACAACATGCGTCACATAAGAGGGTCCTGCAAAGTACTTTGAGAAACTTCCCGTCGTTATGTCTATTAAAGCTATCTCACCTGAGTTTGTTCCAATTATTAAATGATTATCGCTCAAAACTCTCGGCGATGAAAAACTTATCGGCGAACCTGTATTTGCTTTCCAGACCAACTTTCCGTTTTTGTCAAATTTATACACCGTTCCCCCAAGTGAAGATACAAAGATGAAATCTTTGAATTTTTCAACTGAGGAATATCCAACCGTTATGTTGCCGGCTTCCCATTTTTTAGTCTTGTCTTTTAAATTCACACCAACAACTTTGCTTCCGGTGGTTGTATAGAAGAGCCATTCGTCAATCACCGCAGGTTTACACGCACCCGCTGTGTAGTATCCGCTTCCCGTGTCTATTCTATCTGTAAGCCTTCCATCTTCGGCTATGATATAGATACCTCCGCCCCAAGATGTTTGGTAATACACTCCATTCTCAAAATAAGCTTCTGATTGTACTAACCCCTTTAAATCGTGTTTGGCTATTATCTGGAGATCTGACTTTCGAATCACATAACCAAACCTACCTGCACCAACGAGTAGTGTTGATTTTCCATTTGAAATTGTATAAATTGGTTCGTTAAGTTTTATCTTCTTCAAAATCTTTCCTGTCTTGGTTTCAATAACATACATATTACCATCGATATCGCCAATGAAGAACGACGTACCCGAATCACTTTCACTAACTATATTCGCGAAAACAGGACCAATCTTCATCTTCCAAGTCTCTTTTCCATCCTGCAAAAACAAAACCGTGCCCGAGTAATCAGCTACGATTATCCCACCATCTACTTCTATCGGCTTTGAATAAATAGCTTCCTGTAATTCATACGACCAAATGAGTTTTAACTTAGCATCAGTGTTTATGGCGCTTTTTAATGTGTAAAATCTATGAATAGTGTATCCTTTTGAGTAGCCATAGAGTGATAAAAAGTTGATGCCTAAATCGGTTGTAACGTTGCCTATTTCAAAGCTGGTTTTGGAAGTATCTTTTAGAGTTCGTTCAAGGAGAATCTTGCCGTTGGAAATCGCTTTAATTCTGTTGTATTTTGAAGGGTTGGCAGATATAGAGATTTTTCCGTCTTTGTTTTCTATTGAAGGCGATAGATTTTTTTCAATAGCTTCCGGTATTAGAGATACAGATTTTAATAATTCAAATTTATCAAATTCAAGCGAGTATCTCCAGATATGTAAAGCCGCTTCGTCCCAGCTTACAATGGTCATATACCCATCCTTTGCTGCTCCAATCATCTGAAACCATGTCCCGTTGTAATTTCCTGCATAAGAATAGCTGTGCCCATGTCCGTACAAAACCAAAGGTACTCTGTATTCTAAAAGCATATTCATCAACTTCCAGCCGTCGTCGGTATAATTCGAAGGACCACCGAACGGATGGTGGCACAATATAATCGGAATTTTCTTTTCAACTCCTGCACTCTTGAGAGTGTTTTCAACCCACTTCAACTGCTCGTTGCCAATATGACCAACTTGCTGGAATGGGACAGATGTATCTATGCCTATAAATAATAACTTATCCACAGTCTCTTGGAAGAATTCATATGGAACATTCGACAGCCTTTTTGATTTTCTGAATATATCGCTCCAACGCACATCATGATTTCCAAGGGTATATCTGTACTTGATACCCGATTTATCAAGCACCGAAATGGCTTTCCACAATTTCGAAAATTCCACATCGCTACCCATCTCCGTCAAGTCACCTGTCAAAAATACGTAACTCGGCTTCAGTTCAAGGAGCTTTTTAAACAGAGTATCCGTGATATTCGAGCGGTATGGATAGTGCAGATCGCTCAGTACCGCTACAAAACCCTTATGCGATAAGAATGGTATTTGAGCAAATACGGTAGATGAGAACAAATATATAAAGGTTAGAAACAGAATTAGTAATAACAAAAACTTAGCTCGCACGATTTCCCTCCTAACGCGAAACAAAGTGGTATAAATAGCACAAACCCGCCTCGGGAATCCTCGGCGGGTTTGATTGGTTATTTCTTTGCTTGATAAAAACACCTTTTTGGAGATTCGATCTTGCCCTCGTTTTTCAGCTCTTTAATGGCTTTATCAACCTCTTCTTTTGAAAGGCTTGCCTTCTCGGCGATATCTCCCGGCCTCAGCGGTTTGTCTGATTCGAGTAACACTTTGAATACAAGTTCTTTCTTGTCCATGATTACACCCCCTACATTAAATTCGTTCCACAGTATTTATTATATCATGAGTCATTTACCTAACGTTTTCGTTTACCCTCAAATAAACGTTTGCAACAACAACAGCGATAATGGCAAGAAGAGCTATCGGATATACGACATACTTGTAGCTTCCAAATAAGTCTTTGATTATGCCAGCTGATAGATTTCCAAAAATTGCGCCAAAACCGTATGCGGTAAATACAATTCCATAGTTTTGACTTTGATATTTATTCCCAAAGAACTTCGAAGTTAGATACGGCGCCATTGCGAGCCATCCACCGAATGTTAACCAGAAGAGTGAGAATGAAACTACGAAAGAGATTGGAGAATGAGTATACGCCAACAACAAAGATGATAAAATAACCAAGACATAGGATACCGAAATCGTTACTTGTGGTAAGATAATGTCTGACAACAAGCCAAAAAGCGGCCTGCCTATTCCGTTAAATGCCGAAAAGATAGCGGTTAAAATGGGCATCGTCTTTTCGTCAATCCCTATAACCTCTTCTCCGAAAGGTGCGGTGATTCCGATGATCATCAATCCGATAAACGTACTTGCCATAAAGCAAAACCAAAGTGCATAGAATTTTTTATTTTTGAGCATCTGTCTTGGAGAAGTCGAACCATCGTTGCTATCTGATTCAAAACCAGAATCTTTCGGAAATTTGAATGGTATAGACAGCAGCGTGATCAAGAGCAGAAAAGCCATTCCCAAAATCCTAAATGCAGGAAAGACTCCGTAGGAAGTAATCAACTTTTTAGCCAATGGCGCTGTGACAAACGGTGAAAGCCCAAATCCAGCGATGAGAACTCCCAAAGCTAGTCCTTTTTTCTCGTTGAACCACTTTGAAACAACACTTATTGGTATCCTATAAGCGATCCCAACACCACTGCCGGCAACAACACCGTAGGTTAGTACGAGTTGCCATAAACCCTCCGAAAACGATGCAAGTATCCATCCAAGTCCAACTAATATACCGCCGAAAATTAGGACGTTTCTCGGGCTGTGCTTAGCTACTAACTTGCCACCAACAGGCATCAACAAAGAGTAAAATGTCAAAAAGAACATGAATGGCAAGCTACTTTCAACCGAAGAAAGACCCATCATGTTCTCAAGCGGTTTTCTGAATATGCTCCACGAGTACACAGTTCCAAGACAGATAAATATGACTATCCCAAAGACGACGTAAATCCATCTTGATTTCATGTTTTACCCCCTTCTGTGACTTATTAATTTATATATGCTATAATTTAACGAGGGGTGATGTTATGAATATGCCAAAACCTAAGATAGTTGTAAGCCGCTGCTTTTTCGAACACACAAGGTATGACGGAGGGATTATTTCAAGCGAAATTGTGAAAAAGTTGGAAAAGTACTGCGAATTCGTAAGGGTTTGTCCAGAGGTTGAAATTGGTCTGCCAATTCCAAGAGAGCCGATAGACGTATTTTTAATCAACAACGAACTGAAGCTTTTGAACAAAGCCCGTACGGTTGACTTGACAAACAAAATGTACAACTTTGCGGATGGATTTTTGGAAAACGTAAAAGGCATCATAGACGGCATGATACTAAAGTCGAAGTCTCCATCGTGTGGTTTAAACGATGCAAAGCTGTACGGTGAAAATGGGCGTGTTGTTTCAAAGACCGCAGGTCTTTTTGCAAAGACGATGGTTGAAAAATTACCAGAAATAGCCATAGAGAGCGAAATGCGACTTACAAATGACAAAATAAGGTTCGAATTCTTCACTTTCATTTTCAAACACGTAGAGTTCAGAAGCATAAAATCGAAGAATGAACTCATTGAATTCCACTCAAAGAACAAGTATCTGTTCCTTGCAAAGAACGAGAAGATTATGAGAGACATGGGAAGACTCGTTGCACAGAAAGGCTTTAATAACGAAACGCTCAAAGAATACCACAGCATGTTAGTTAAATTACTTAAAACTCCAATTAAGAGAAGTAAAATCATCAACATGCTGTTGCATGTGTACGGGCATTTTAAGGACATTATAAACCTCGAGGAAAAGGCGTATTTCATGGATTTAATCGAAGATTATAAGAACGGGATTGTAAATCTGCAATCGGTTCTCAGCGTATTAAAATCTTGGGCAATCAGGCATTCGGAATCATATATTAAGAATCAATCCCTATTCGAGCCTTATCCGAGAGAACTCGATGCGATAGATTTAAGAGCCGATATAAAGAACGAAGAAAGACTGGAAGAAAAGAATTAGTAGTTATTCCACACGTACCTAATTATCTCGTCGTGGTATTGCATAACCACGTAAGTTGGCGTAATAAAGTTGTTAACCATTATCGCAAAAGCTACCTTTCTTCCTGTTCTTGTAATCATCACTCCTGCGATGTTTGAAACTTTTTGAAGTGTACCGGTTTTTGCATACAAGGTTATATCACCGAGTCGGCCCTGCATAGTTCCTTCTTTTCCAGAGATCGCGAGCGTAGATATGAATCCGTCAAGACCACCGTAATTTCTGTATGCGTATAGTAACACCTGCACAACGGAGTAAGGGGTCAAAAGGTTATACGTCGAAAGACCGCAAGCGTCATTGAGTTTTAAAGGGTAGTACTCCCCAAAAAGCCTCTTGTAAAAATCATTCATAACTTTTAGAGAATTGTATACGTTGGCATACCCGTAAACCCTTAGACCAACTGTTCTTAAAATCTGTTCAGCGTAAGAGTTGCTGCTGAATTTATTCGCAACGCTTATTAGGTTTTTTAACGGCACCGATTTCATAACAATAAACTCCCGATAGTCGCTGTTCAGTTTGCCAATCATTACCGAGCCGTTGACACGAATTCCATAATTTCTTAGTATAGAAAGCACCTGAGAACCATAATTTATAGCTACGGCGTTGGCATCGTATGGTGAGAAAGAATTAGTGTTTTCTTTGAGAACGAGTGCATCGATGCTTGGATTCTTGTAATCCCATTCCCATCCAACTCCCCATCGTTCGTTTGAGAAAAACGAATTATCGATAACTATGTTCCCGGTTATCTCCTTGACACCTTCTTGAACGAATTTGTAGAGATGCTCTTTCAAGATCTCAACGCTCATCGACGGGTCGCCGTTGCCTTTTATGATAATATTTCCTCTTAATGTGGGAGATATATTTCCTCTTGGCACGTAAACGGTTGTCGTATATCTGAACTCCGGTCCAAGCACATCCCAAGCAACGAGTGTCGAGAATATCTTAGTTAGCGACGCCGGTATGAACAGATTATGCTCGTTGTACTTTACAAGCATACTACCGCTATCAATATCCACAAAATATGCCCCTGCGTATCCACCCTGGGGCATTTTAGATGTGATTATTGAATAAACATCCTGTCCATTCGCACGGTTAGAAAGAATAAAAAATACGAAAATGGAAACCGAAAAAAGTATTCTTTTATTCCTATTCAACAAGCTGATGAATGCTTTGAACACCGATCACTTTACCTCCTACGTCAACGTAAAGTATGTCGTCAGATATCTTTAATACTTTTCCCTCCACAATTTCATCGTCTACTTTTACTTTTAAAACATCCCCTTCCCTTGGAACAAGATACTTTTTCCACAACTTAGTAATGTTTTCAGTCTCATTCCTGTAGTTAACCAAGATATTCCAAGCATGCTTATTGATTGAGTCTAAAAGGTATGTAATCTTTACTTTTTTTCGCAAAATGTCCTTAATCGATACAGCAACGTTCTTTAGTTCCTCAGGTATGTCGTTGTTGACATTCAAACCTATGCCTACGATTATCGCCACAACTCTATCGTTTACCGAAACGGCTTCGGAAAGTATTCCGCAAAGTTTCTTTCCGTTGTAATATATATCGTTTGGCCATTTAATGTAAGCTTTAATCTTCAGCTTCCTCAAAACTTCCACAATAGCGATAGAGAATATCTTCGTGTACACGTGAAGGTTTATGTGTATCTTCGGTTTAAACAACACAGAGTACCACAGTCCACCTTCAGGTGAGTACCAAGAACGCCCCATGCGCCCCTTACCAGCAGTCTGCTTAATCGCAACTACAATAGCACCATCGTGGAAGGATTTGTAATTTCTCTTCAAAAATTCGTTCGTACTATCGATTTCATACAAAACTTCTATCTCTTCGCCTATCATTCGTCAGCTCCCCTTGATTTTGATTTAAAAGACTGTATTATCTTCTCCTCTTTAAGAATTCCTTCACTCTACCTCTCAGGAAAACAGCTGAGAGAAGTAAATACACGAGCGCTCCAAATACGGTTGCCGGTATAACCCAAATGCGACGGGTTGATATACTGATGAAGTAGTAAGTCAGAATTCCCATCAAAACAGCTGAAAGAAGAATATACAAGTCGTCTTTCTCAAAAAGCCTTTTGTCTTGCTCTTTTGAAAGTAAGTACAGAAATCCGATAATTCCCGCAACGCTCGTGGCAAGCGCGACGCCTACAGGTCCGTACTTCAAACCAACTAACAAGTCCATAACTACATTAGAAATCGCTACGATTGTAGTAGCTTTGAGAGGTGTTTTCATATCCTTCATCGCATGTCTTGCACGTGCCATCGTTGAATACATGCCATAAAAAGGCAGTCCAACGACGTATGCATTCAGAACTTGCGCAGTAATTCTCGTATCGTTTGCCGTGAACTGACCGTATTCGTAAAATAGCCTCAGAATAGGCTCGTCAAGGACTATTAAACCAACGGTTGCAGGTACGGTGAAGAAAAGTGTTGATGTTAACCCGCTCTTCAGATGTTTGCTGTAGTTAGTCCTGTCGTTGCTTATAGTCGAGAGGATAACAGTTGCCACAGCTACACCAAACAAACCATAAGGGAGCATGTAAAACCTCGAAGCGTATTGTAAATACGACACGCCACCGCCATAACCTTTGCTGTAGTACGAGACGACGTTAGTATCCACAATGCTGTTAATTTGCGAAATGGACATCGCTAAAAAGCTGGGCCAGAACAATTTTAAAAAGGTCTTCGTGTATTTAAAGCTCAATTTGAGCCTGTGCCTTCTCAAAGGATATGCAAGAGCCAAAAACGCAGCTGCTTCGCCTATTAAAAAACCCCAGGTAGGACCAAAGATGCCAATACCCGGGATGAGCATAAAGAGTATGATCACGATGTTCGGAATTATAGGTGTAAGTGCCGGATAAAAAAACTTTCCTCGCGTGTTTTCTATCGAATATGTTATCGCCCACCAAAAAATGAAGAGTATCGATGGTGCTGTGATTCTTGTCAAGAGTCTTATCAGTTCTTTTGTCTGTTCAGCTGCTCCGGAACTGAAAAGGTAAACAACTATATCAGGAAATATCATTACTAATGCAACAATTACCAAAAGAACGAGTGTGAAACTTGTCAAAACGGAAGACAAGAATTCATCTTTCTCTTCTGCTTCGGCATAGAGTGGTACAAAAGCTGACGTCATCGCACCTTCACCAAAGACCCTGCGCAGAAAAAACGGAAAGAGTATGGCGACAAAATAAGCATCAGCTTGCCACGAAGTTCCGAACTTCGAAGCCATGAGCATGTCTCGAACAAGGCCGAGTATTCTGGAAAGAAACGTTGCTACAGCAAATGCTAAGCTACTTATTATTACACTCACTTATTACCCTCCGATTTCTGCTAAGAATCAATATTCGCATTATTTTGCGTAAGAGACTGATCTCTTTTCTCTTATAACTACGACTTTCAAAACACCTGGGTACTGCAACTCGTTTTCTATCCTGACAGATATATCGTGCGCCATTTTTTCTATAGTTGCATCGTCTGTTTTGTCTGGCTGAACGATTACTCTGATCTCCCTACCAGCTTGGATAGCATACGCATTCTCAACGTACTTGTAGCTCTTCGCTATCTCTTCAAGTTTCATGAGCCTCTTTATGTAGTTTTCAACATCTTCTCTTCGCGCTCCAGGTCTTGCTGCCGATATAGCATCAGCGGCAGTGACTATCGCTGCTTCCGGTGTAATAGGCTCTTCTTCTCCGTGGTGTGCCATTATCATGTTGATTATTTCATCAGACTCGCCGTATCTCTTTAAAATCTCTGCACCTATTGTCGTGTGCGAGCCCTCAACTTCGTGGTCTAACGCCTTACCGATATCGTGCAATAAACCACCGCGCTTTGCTTTGTCAACGTTCAAACCAAGCTCGGAAGCGAGCAGTCCTGCGATCTGAGCAACTTCCATAGAATGATAGAGGACGTTCTGACCGTAGCTTGTCCTGAATTTCAACCTACCAAGTAATTTAACAATTTCCGGATGCAGTCCACCAACACCAACAGTTATTATCGCTTCTTGACCTGCTTCTTTAATCTCTTTTTCTACTTCCACTTTTGCCTTTTCGTACATCTCTTCTATTCTCGCAGGATGTATCCTACCATCTTGTACTAATTTCTCTATGGTTCTTCTCGCTATTTCTCTCCTAAGTGGATTGAATGAGCTGAGAGTAACAACTTCCGGTGTGTCATCAATGATCAAATCAACACCAGTGATTTTCTCAAACGTTCTTATGTTCCTTCCTTCTCTACCGATCAATCTACCTTTCATATCATCGTTAGGAAGCATAACGGTGCTGATCGTGACCTCGCCAGTGTACTCGGGCGCATATCTTTGAATCGCATCTGCAATAACTTTCTTTGCATGTTTTTCAGCTTCATCTTCGTATCTTGACTTTATCTGTACAAAAATCTTTGCAACTTCGTGTTCGTACTTTTCGCGTGCTTCTTGGAGAACAATTTCCCTTGCTTGTTCGTGAGTAATACCTGCAAGTTGTATAAATCTCTGCTCGATTTCTTTTTCTTTTTCATCAAGTTCCTTAGCTTTAGTTTCAAGTTCAATCTTCATGTTATCTACAAATAACTCGCGCTTGTCGAGCATTTCTTCACGCTTACTGAGCATTTCTTCACGCTTTAGAATTCTTTCCTCAAGTGCCTTAATTTCTTCTTCTCTGCGCTTTCGTTCTTTTTCTATCTCTTCGCGTATCTGGTGTGCTTCTTCTCGTGCCTCGATGATCATCTTCTTCTTAATCTCAGAAGCTTCTTTTTCAGCGTTCTTTACAATAGTCTCAGCATCTTCTTTGGCGGCTTTCAATTTCTTCTCGATGCTTTCTTCCGCTTTTTTCCTACCTATTGTTGAACCAAAGAAATACCCTGCTGCAATGCCTATAACTAAACCTATAACGATGTATATCAAATCCATCATTTCCAATCACCTCCGAAACCTTGCCTGTATAGTTTTTCTCTTTTCTTCTGTTCATCCAAATTCTGCGTTATTTTCTCAATAATTTCGTTAACATCAACTTCTTCGAGTACTTTTTTGATTGCATCTTCGATTATGTACTCATCAACGTGCAGCTGTCGAAGTTCGTATCGAATTCTGTACGGTCCTTTGTAGTGTATCACAAGGGAATCGTACGCATACAGATATGCAAACTTTTCATCGTCTATAAACCCTCGTTCTTTGAGCTTTTGGATAGTTTCTTGAATTGTCCCTTCGTCAAATCCGTCACGTTTTAGCCTATTTTCAACTTCCCATTGAGAACGTGCCCTGAATTTTATAAATCTCAGTGCAACATCAATGGGGGATTTTTTTCCCTTTTCTTTACGAACGTCTTTTTCGAACTTGTGCGAGAAATTATCGCTCTGGTCATTGTAATATTTGTTACTTCGATACTTTTTCTTCATCCTGCGTATTCTGCGTTCCTATGTTGTGGAAGTACTTTTCCCTGATTCTGTTCTCTATCTCAGTTGCAATCTCTGGATGCTCAAAGAGATAACTCACGGCATTAGACTTACCTTGACCGAGTGAATGTTCTTTTCCTGTCAAATCCTCGTATGTAAACCAACTTCCTCGCCTGTCTATGAGTCCTTCATTCACTGCCATGTTGAAAAGTTCATTTTCTCTTACTATTCCTTTTCCGTAAATTATATCCACTGTCGTTGTCCTAAATGGCGGTGCGACTTTGTTCTTGACAAATTTTATGGTGACTTCGTTTCCAACATGTTCGTTGCCCTCGACAATCTTTCCAGAAGACCTTACTTCCATTCTCATCGTTGCATAGAATTTCAGAGCGACACCACCGGTTGTTGTTTCTGGGTTTCCGTACATAACACCGATCTTCATACGCGTTTGGTTTATAAAGATTACTACCGCCTTTGATTTATTCACGTTACCTGCAAGCTTCCTTAAAGCTTGTGACATCAATCTTGCTTGAAGTCCTATCTGGGCTTCTCCCATCGCTCCTTCTATCTCGGCTCTTGGAACAAGTGCTGCAACAGAGTCGACAACTATAAGGTCCACTGCATTGCTCCTAACGAGCTCGTCAACAATGTCGAGTGCTTGCTCACCATAGTCAGGTTGTGAGACCAAGAGTTCAGAAAGATTAATTCCGAGGTTCCTTGCATAGTTCAAATCGAGTGCGTGTTCAGCATCAACAAAGGCTGCAATACCGCCCATCTTCTGTACAGATGCTATCGCGTGGAGAGCTATGGTCGTTTTACCACTTGACTCTGGACCGTATATTTCGATAACCCTTCCTCTCGGGTATCCACCGACTCCAGAGGCTATATCGATCGCAAGTGACCCGCTCGGAATAACTTCAACACCCTGGAGCAGGTTATCTTCACCAAGGACCATTATTGAACCTTTACCATACTGCTTTTCGATCTTGCTGATAGCCTTTTTTAAAACATCTTTCTTCATTTCATCTGGCATTTCTAACCAAACCTCCTTCAAATTTCAATTTGTACATCCATTTATAAATCGGACCTTGCGGCGTTAACGTTGAGCTGTAGATGGTAATACCATCTATAACAAGCGATACTTTTGGAACTTGAATCTCCTTAACAAGTTCTTCCCAATTATTAGGATACTCTTTGACCCTACCAAGCGTAACATGCGGAACAAAATTACCTTGGTCATCGTACTTCACCTTGCACTTAGTCAACTCAGACTTCATCTCAAGATACATCCTCTGCAAAGACTTAGTTGGTTCAAGCTTTAAAAAGAGAACGCGTGGTGATTGCTTGAATTTAAAATAACCAAAATCCACCAAGTTTGTGCTAAAAGATGGGAAACCTTGCAGCCTTTTGTTTAAAGAGAGAGCCATCGACTCGACTGCCTTTTCATCCATTTCTCCGAGGAAAAAAAGAGTTAAATGCAAATTTTCTGGTTTAGTCCATGCAGCTTTGAAACCAAGCCCCACCAATCTGTCGATAACATCTGTGGCTATTTCTCTAATTTCCTGATTAACATCAACGGCAATAAACGTTCTCACGCGAACCCCTCCATATTAATTTCTGCTTTTCGCATTTTCGCAATTTACCTGTTGAGATACTCCCTGTTTTGATAGACATATATAAGACCAGATAGCACCGTTGATATCGCAACTACATAAATGAGTACCGCGTTCAATCCGGATAGAACCCTCAATAACCTTTCCGAAGAAGACAGAGTTAGCTCCAAGAATAAACCAACTGAGAGTATCATCTGTGAAACTGTTTTGAACTTTCCGAAGATGTTTGCTGCTATAACATTTCCGGCGTCTGAAGCGACCATGCGAACGATACTCACAAGCGTATCGCGAAACACCATCACGATCACTAACCAGCCCGGCGCCATTCCGAATTCCACGAAAACTATCAAAATGGAAGTAATGAGAATCTTGTCGCTCATTTGGTCAAGAACCTTGCCCAACTTTGTCACAAGGCCGTACTTCCTTGCAAAATATCCATCAAAATAATCACTGATTGCCGCAGCGACGAAAATAACAAACGCAGAGCCATAGTTACCAAGGTACATCAACAAAACTATTATGGCTGTCGAAAAAATCCTAAGCCAACTTATGGCATTTGGTAGATTGAAGACTACGCTCTCTTTGGTTTTCTTTTCCCCAGCTCCCAAGCTCAAACTATTTCACCTTCCAGATCATATGTATCGGCTTCAGTAATCCGGACTTTTACAAAACCTTTAATACCACTGCCTTTCACAAAGACATTTCCATCAATTTCAGGTGCGTCCATATAACCACGCCCAATCAAAACCCCATTCGCCTCTTCATCAACCAATACATCAATAACACGTTCGATAAATCTCTGATTTCGCATTGCGGAAATCTCTGCTTGTGTCTCCATCAACCTGTCAAGCCTCTTTTGAGCTGTTGATGACCTTACTTTGTGGGGTAATTTGTAAGATGCAGCGTCTTCTTCATCTGAATATATGAACGCTCCGAGTTTGTCGAATTCAACGGCTCTAACAAAATCGAGCAACTCTTCGAAATCTTCGGAAGTCTCACCAGGAAATCCGAGAATGATAGAAGTCCTCAAAACAGCGTCTGGATACATAGTTCTGATCTTTTCAAAAAGCTTTTCGAGCTCACTCGGTGTTCTCGTTCTGTTCATCAGTTTCAAAATTTTGGTGCTCCCATGCTGGACTGGAATGTCAAAATATTTTACCACCTTTTCGTACGAGAAACCTTCCAAGATTTCATCTGTCACATGATCAGGATGCATGTACATAACTCTAATCCAAAAATCTCCATCAATTTTATTTAACCTTTTCAAGAGTTCTGGTAACATCTGTTTGCCGTAAATATCTATACCATATCCTGTGGTATCTTGAGCAACCAAAATAACTTCTCTCTTCCCGGATGAAACTAATGTTCTGACCTCATTTTCAATATCTTCAAGCTTTCTACTTACAAACCCCCCTTTAAATTTCGGTATCGTACAGAAAGTACAAGCTCTGTCGCAACCATCGGCAATTTTCACGTATGCGTATGGTAAATCATCGTCGACTCTACCTTCGAAATCGTACACGGCAATAGGATCCGTGATATACTTGCTCACCTTTTGAATATTCTCTGCAAGTACTTTCGGTGGTATTACACCAAACCAACCATCAACCTCTGGAATTTCATGCGGTAAGTCCTTTGGATAACGCTGCACTAAACAGCCAGTCACAAAAACTTTAAAATCTTTCTTTACCTTCTTATGTTCAACAAACTCTAAAATAGTGTCAATTGACTCTTGTTTTGCATCTACAATAAATCCACAAGTATCTACGACAACTCCATCTGCCTCTTCTAAATCATCAACAATTTCATGACCAAGCTGTTTTATGTGATGCTTAAATAAAGAAAAATCAGCCTCGTTTTTAGGACATCCGAGAACAACAATATACAACTTCAAAAACTTCACCTTCCTTTTTTCTCGAAAACTTGTCTCAAGTAATTCTTACGTTTCTCAAGGTACAATTCCCTAATCTTCGACAATTCCTCTTTATACACCTCTTCTTTGTAATTTGGATAAGTAAAATCGTAATCTTTCCACCTACCATTTATGTACATCAACGTCGGTTCGGCATATATCCCGTGTCCTATGTAAATTCTGTGAGGCCACATCTTTGTGGTTGCCAAGACAAATTGCATATGGTGCATATACCCCGGGTCGAGATTAAACCTTCGCTTTCCGTCGACGGCATACTTAAGCTCTATTTCGTTTGTCTTCACTTTAATCATCGAAAGCAAAGACGGATGGATAAGCCTTTCAAAACTTATAAGCCTTCCAATTATTCCTGAACCCATCTCTTCATTGTAGTAGAGCGTGTACTTTTCAAAATCCAAAGCATCGCTAACATAATCCATCGGTCCGAAAAGTGAAACAAGCTCGTCTTTAACCTCGTTAAACCAATAGTCAATATGTGAAGAGAACATAAAAATTACCAAATTAACAGGCTCTACAATCCTCACTTTTCCCATATAACTTCCACCTCGAATTGTGGAATCCTAACGATCTTAACTCTGTTACCGTACAGTCTTAAGATAGCTTCCCCGACTATGTGGTATGTACCCAGATTCATGTTTGTGACTCCGCTGTATTGCTTTCCATTCAAAAAATAAACGCCTCTCAACCCTTCAATCGTTACCAGCGGAGCATTCTTAACGTGTCTCATATAACTGAAAGAGAATAACAACAATAAAACACTTACAAGTGTCATGCCATAAAAAAGAACGCGTATTAAGTTTTTCGACATCTTACCACCTTTCCATTTCTGCCTAATTCTGCATTAAAACAAATTCCATATCAAAGTCACAAATTTCCAAAATTACCAATACACATGGATATTATACAACAAAAAACGAAAAAATGAACATCTTCGATGGTTATACTATTAACAAGCCAAAAATGTTTTGAATAAACGCAAAAATGAAAAATAACAATTTTAGTCTTGAATTAACTTTGATAGCGTTAGAAAAACAACTCAAGATATAGTACATGACATGGTTTATAATAACAACAAATTGTGATGTGGTAAGTTAGTGGTAAGTTTCTGGTAAGTAAGTGGTAAGTTTTTACCAGCTTTGGTAAGTTTTTAAATACAACAAATTGTGGCTAACAATTTTAACATACTATATATACGAAATTGCAAATTGTTCTCAATAAGAAAACTTACCAAACTTACCAATAGTGAAAAATTTCTCTAATTTTAGGCACGCCTAATTGCACTCAAATCGTTTATTCATGCGCATTTAAAAAACTTACCACCGAAAATACCGCTTAAATACTTGATTTCTACTAAAAACTTACCAAGGTGGTAAGTTGTAACAAAAAGGTGGTAAGTTGTAATATGAGTCTATAGTCAAGATTTGGTGTGAGGTTTTTGGTTACATTTGAGTAAACTTACCAAACTTACCACCACTATATATAATACTACTACTATCTTATAGATAGTATATATACTATCGTTAAGGTATAGGGAGGTAAAAAGAAGAGTTAGCTTTTAAGAAAATATGAAATGAAGCCATTCTGGAAGAATTTCATATCATATTGTATGCGCAATAAACAAAAAACATAAAAGCCCGTCCTATGCAGACGGGCTAAAAACACATTAACAAAAGCTGATTTAAGAACTATTCGTATAAAGCAGAAACGAATTTAAGAATCGATACGTTTTATTGAATATCTATTCAAAACTCTTGCAAGTAGAATAACTAATACCAAACCAACAGTGATTAGAATGAATGGAGAAGTCCTGAAAGCACCGTAGACGAAATACATTAACAAAGCAACGAATGCGGTAAGCAATGCATATGGTATCTGTGTATTGACATGGTCCATATGGTCACTTCCAGAGAATATTGATGACAAAACTGTGGTGTCTGATATTGGTGAGCAGTGATCTCCAAATATAGAACCAGCAAAGACAACACCAGCCATGCTTGTTACTGACAACCACGCATCTCCAGTAACTTTGTATGCTATCGGTATTGCTATCGGCGTGAGAATTGCCATCGTTCCCCAAGAAGTACCGGTAGCAAATGAAACAAGAGCACCTATTATGAAAATTATAGGCGGTATCAAGAAGAACGATGAATCCTCTTTAACTAAAGAAACAACGTAACCTGAAAGATCAACGTCCTTAGTGACACTACCAATCGACCAAGCAAGTACCAATATCGCACAAGCTAACAGCATGAGCTTGAACCCATCGAGAACAGTTTTCATAGTCTCTGAGATAGTCATGAGCTTAAATCCAATAGCTATGGCTATGCCGGTAAGCATCATAGCGAACGCTCCCCATAGAAGTGCCGTCGCAGCATCTGCATTACCGAGCTTCTCAATAAGCGTCGCTCCACCTGCCTTAGCACCCGTGTAATAAAATCCCCATATCGTAACACCTATCAAAGCAACTATCGGTAGAACGAAAGTTAAAATCATCGGCTTAGTCTCTATCGGCTTTCCGAGTTCAAAGTCAACATCCAACATTGGTACTGCACCGTCACGCTTCGTCTTTCCTTCTTTCTGAGCCCTTAGCTCTGCTTTTAGCATCGGACCAAAGTCCCAGGAAGTGATAGCTATAATACCAACGAATAGGACGGTAAACAGACAGTACAGGTTAAACGGAATGCTACCAAGAAAAGCTGAGAGTGGTGAAATTCCGGTTATATTTGCACTTTCCATACCTTTCTGAATCATACCAAGCTGGTATGCGATCCAGTCAGATATGAAGAACGTCGCAACAGGAGCCGATGTCGAGTCTAAGATGTATGAAAGCTTCTCTTTAGAGATCTTGTGTTCTTCAAATATGTCGCGGGTCACGTTACCGACAATCGCTGCATTTATGTAATCGTTAAAGAAAACAATCACACCGAGAAGCCAAGCCCAAACCGTAGCTGAACGCCTCGTTTTAATTTTAGTTTTCGCCCAGTCTGCCAATGCTTTGCTTCCGCCAAGTTTCCAGATGAATGCAATTCCAGCACCCATGATGAGGTTGAAAAGCAGTAATTTTGCATTCCACTCATCAGCAACTGAGCCAACTATCTTATCAAGAGAATAACCAAATGCTGACAGCGGGTTAAAGGAATTCAAAAGTAATCCGCCAGTGAAGATACCTAAGAAGAGTGAAAGAAGGACGTTCTTTGTAATGAAACAGAGGACAATAGCAACTAAAGGTGGCAAAATTGACCAAATGGTACCTGCCATAGAAACACCTCCCCAAATCTCGTAAATCTCTTTGATAAAATCTCTCTCTTGAAAATTTATTTGAAGACTTTTGATAAATGAATTATTCTTTGAAAAAGAGAGTGCGAAAAAGATTAAGAGCAGGAATTTATAGAGGAATATCACACGTATTTTCTAATTTCTTCGATGAATCTATTCATTTTCTCGTAGTGAGTCCCACCCCAGTATATCTTTTCGCATCCGCTGCATATCGAAAATTCGTCGTACATTTCTTTAACTTTCTCAGGAATTTTGTCGAGTATCTTAGACTTTTCAATAGGCAAGAGCTTACCGTTGCATAATATGCACCTTTTAAATGGGTTAAACCAATTTTTTAACTTGTATCTTCTGGATACTTCAATCAATTGTTGTTTTGGCTCGTCGGACCTAACAATGTATCCATATTTAACCTCACTATTCTTGAGCATCATCCTGTCTTTGGTAAGTATTATCAAGTCTTCGTTTCTTGCCTTTTCAATAATCTTTTCATCCTCTATAATCCCAAAATCTGCGTATATTCCAAGCATTCTTAGGTATCTTGCAAGCCCACCTAAGTGTATGTCTAAGATGAACTTTGGTTCTCCTTCGTATTTCGGTGTCAGAATGTATTCTTCCGGAATCTCCAAATCGCTATCGGGATAAACGAAATACATCTCACCATTTTCAACTATCTTGTCGAACTTCACAAATTTACCGTTGAGAGTAATAAAATACACCTCGGTGTGCGGAACACCGAGGCGTTCTATGCAATCTTTTATCGTCTGGTTTACTCCAGGCTCCAATTCAATCATTCTTGCTTTGGAAAGGTCTGTGAGACTTCCAAAAAACGTTATCGATATTCTAATTTTCTTTTCCATCTTCAAAGCTCACTATATCTTCTACATTTGCGCCTGTTGATATGTAAGTAATTTTTCGTCCGGTTTCTCTTTCCAAGAATTCTACAAATTTAGCAAAGTTTCTGTCGTTTAAATCTTTCCAACCTTGGAATTCGACATATTCTACATCGGTCTTACTGAGCATTTCTAAATCCGTGGGTATATCTATCTTCTTCCCATCTATCGCATACCTAACACCGACAAGAACTTTATCCATCCCAGAGAGTACGTCTGCCTTTGTCATTATCATCTCGGTACAGTCAGATATTTCTATGGCGTATTTCAGAAGTGGTAAGTCGAGCCAGCCGCATCTTCTTGGTCTTCCAGTTGTTGCTCCGTATTCTTTTCCTGCTTTTCTGAGTTTTTCTGCGTCTTCTCCGAACAACTCAGTTGGGAACGGACCTTCGCCAACTCTTGTGAGGTAAGCTTTGAAAACGCCTATTCTTTTATCGATGTTCATCGGATAGCCGAGCCCCGGTTCAACGCCTGTTGTGTTACAGTACGTACCTGTGACGTACGGATAACTTCCCATGTCTATGTCGAGCAATACACCTTGTGTACCCTCAAAGAGTACGTTTGAATTTTGTAATTCTTTACGTATTTCGATAGGTGATACAACAAAACTTCTTATTTTTTCGTATTCTTCAAAGATCTTATCGTAGTCTGTCCAATCTATCGAATAGAGATTTTTGTATAACTCGGATATGAACTTCAATTTTTCGAGTGCATTTTCTTGGTTTTCAAAATCTACAAGCCTCAAACCTATTCTGTGAACTTTATCGGCATATGCGGGTCCTATTCCTCGTTTTGTCGTTCCAACTGCTTTGTCTCCCTTTGCCATTTCAAACTTTTCATCGAGCATTTTGTGGACTGGCAAAACAACGTGTGCAAGGTTCGATACTTTTATTCTTCTTGACACATCGAATCCAAGCCTTTTCAGTTCTTCGATTTCGCTATTAAGCACTCCAAGGTCCACGACGACACCGTTGGATATATAACCGATTGTATCTGTTCTCACATCAAACGATGGTACTAAATGATGTACTAATTTAAAATTCCCATACTCGACGGTGTGTCCTGCGTTGCTACCACCGCTGTAGCGCACTACGTAATCGTATTCACGGGAAAGATAAGTCGTTACCTTTCCCTTACCTTCGTCCCCCCAATGCAGTCCATAAACTATGCTTTTCATGCTTTCCATCTCCTTTTTTAAAAAGTTCTTTCGGTAACCATAGACTTAAAATTCGACGTGGAAATCTTTGTAATCCTGTTCAGGTAGTTCTTTTTCATCGAAATCTGAGATGTAACTCCAACCATTTCCTTCCATGATTCTTCTGTAAAGTTCGTTCAGCTGCTCAGCGTTACCGCCTGCTACTATCGTCACGCTACCATCGTCTTCGTTTTTGACATACCCTTTCACGCCTATCGCTCTTGCAACGTTTTTGACAAAGTGCCTGAATCCAACTCCTTGGACTATGCCTCTCACATTCCACCTTTTCCAGATTGTTTCCATACAACCACCTTCCGTGGATCGAGTTACATAAATTCACAGAGAAAGTCACGATTTTTTTATAGCACAATTTTCCCAAAATTCAATCTTGCGTTTTTGGGATTTTTTTAGTATAATTCTAAAAAATTTCAAACGGGGGAATTCTTAGTGAAGACTGAGCTTTTCGAAACTGTGAAAAGAGGGTCTTTTCTGAGTGATATCACACTAAACAATAATGTATTCATGATGGCTATGATGATGTGGCGTACCGACCGTTGGGTATGCCTCTGATGTTTTGGAACGTTAAACCAACGGTCGGGTGAGAAAATCACCCGACCGTTTTTTTATATATTTATGCAATACGAAAAGGGGGTTAGAAAATTGGAGAAAAGATTTCTCGTATTAAAATTCGGAGGTTCAAATTTTAAAGATTTTGAATGCTATTCAGAGGTGAAGAGAAAGATAGGTGAGGTAGAAGAAGTTTTTAAAGATAAGCACCTCGTAATTGTCGTTAGTGCGGCTTTTGGCACTACGGACAAACTTCTCCACGCACTCTACAATTTTCGTGATCAGAAGGTTGATAGCATTATCGACGAGATTTATGAATTCCATTTACAAGTTTTGAATAATCGTACTGACGGTTATTTCGAGTCTTTATTCGAACGCATTCGTGAATTGTTAACGGTTGTAAGAATTCTCAACAAAGTGCCTCCTTTCTTGAAGGATGAATTTCTGAGCCATGGTGAACAGATTAATGCCTACACGCTGTTGAAATTTATTGAAGATGAAGATAGTAGATTTGAGTTAAAAGACGCTGGCGAATGGATAATTACAGATGGAAAATTCGGAAATTCGACAGTTCTTCTTGAGAAGACAAAAGAAAAAATTCAATCAGAAATAAATAGATGGAATGGTGTTCATTCAATAGTCCCTGGCTTTTACGGCCGTTCCGTGGAGGGTGATGTTACGTTACTTGGACGAGGCGGGAGCGATTACACCGCTACTACTTTAGGTTACTCTCTTGATGCCGAAGCTGTGTTCTTGTTCAAAGACGTTAATGGGTTTTTGTCATGTGATCCAAAAGTCGCCGAATCACCATACATTGTTAAGTCTATGAGCTACGATGAAGCTGACGAGCTGTCGTACTTTGGCGCTAAAGTTTTGCAATACAATTCCATAGAGCCATTAAGAAAAAGCTCGATTCCGCTTTATGTCTGTAGCTTTGATGGTGTTTTTGATTTGAATAGGTGTACGAGAATTTCGGATGATAAACACGTTACCGAAAGTTGTGTTAAGAGTATTTCCTACACAGACGACGTTGCAGTCGTTCAATTCAAAGGAAGAAACCTTGGACGTGTGCCAGGAGTCTTGGGGGAAATTTCATCTAAAATAGCACACGGAGGGGTGAATATAAAGTTTGTCATCACGTCTCAAACATCGATTAACTTAATAGTGTCTAAAAGCGCATTAAGCGATGTCTTAAGAATTGCTGAGACAATTCGATTAGACGATATAGATGAAATTTCATACAAGATAGATAAAGCTCTCATAGCACTTGTAGGTCATGGGATGCTCGATAAACATGGCATCGCCGCGAAAGTGTTCAGCGTTCTTGCAGACAACGGTATTAATGTAGAGATGATCTCGGCAGGTTCAAACGAGGTTTCGTTTTATCTGATAATAGATCGCAAAGATCTTGAAGTATCTTTGCGTGCGATTCACAGAAGTCTTTTTGAAAATCGTGTTTTCTCCAATATTGGTTGATAATATAGTTCAAAAAGGGGGAAAAGCTTTATGAACAGAACAATTGAGGAAATAAACAAAAAGATATTGGAAGGGAACGCTGTTGTCCTAACTGCAGAGGAAGTGGTGAAACTCGCGAAAGAGGAAGGAGTTAAAGAAATTGCAAGAAAGGTTGATGTGGTTACGACAGGGACGTTTGCACCGATGTGTTCAAGCGGCGCTTTTATAAATTTCGGTCACACCTTTCCACCCATGCGGATGGAAAAAATAACACTCGGTGGTGTGGAGGTGTACGGTGGGATAGCGGCAGTTGATGGGTATATTGGTGCAACGCAAGAGTCTGCATACGACAAAACATTCGGCGGTGGACATGTCATCGAGTTGTTGATACGAGGGGAAAAGGTGCTCCTTGAAGCTTTTGGAAAGGGAACGGATTGTTATCCTCGGAAGCATTTTAAAGGATACGTCGATAAACATTCGATTAATGACTTTTTCTTGTTCAATCCGAGGAATGCTTATCAGAACTACGCTGCTGCAACAAACGGCTCAGATAAAGTGATTTATACTTACATGGGGAAACTGCTTCCAAACTATGGTAACATAACATACTCGACTTCCGGGGAACTCAGTCCATTGCTCAAAGACCCGAAGCTCCTGACGATAGGCATCGGTACGAAAATCTTCCTTGGGGGTGGAGTAGGTTACGTGAGTTGGTACGGAACGCAATTCAGGAATACAATCAAGGAAAATGAGAACGGTATCCCCATCTCACCTGCTCGAACTCTTGCACTCATAGGCGATGCGAAGAAGATGAGTGCGAAATATATCAAGGGAGCATATTTCAAGAACTACGGTACCACGCTTTTTGTTGGAGTTGGAATTCCAATCCCAATTCTCAGTGAAGAGATAGCCTACTATGTGAGCCTTTCAGATGAACAGATACACACCGAGATAAAAGACTATTCCGTGCCGGAAAGACCGACACTCGGTGTTGTTTCATATGCGCAATTGAAATCTGGAGAAGTGGAGCTACTTGGAAAAGAGGTCAAAACATCTTCTCTTTCGAGCTTGAAAGTTGCAAGAGAGATTGCGGAAGAATTGAAAACGTGGATGCTGAATGGCGAGTTCTTGCTCACAAATCCTGCTTATAATTTGCATGAAGAAAGAAGCTTGAAGAATCTTTACAATGCAAAAGAACTTGACTTAGAGATGGAAGAGAATTATCTTGAGCTCAGAGCAACTTTGGAAAGAGATAAATCTTGTGTGCACTGCGGCGCTTGTGTCTCTGTATGTCAGTATTCCGCTTTTCAATTTTCTAATGGAAATGTGTTTCTTGCTAAAGATAAATGCACGGAATGTTTAGTTTGTGCAGACGTGTGCCCTGTTGGATTAAGACTTCCGTATGACAAGGCTGGAAAAGAGACCTTTGATATGCCATATTAGCTGAACTACGTATTGCTGAATTGATTGGTTGCGGGTGGTGAGACTTTTGGAAAGTGGTAAAAAAATCCCAGTTACGAAGAGATTCTACAGAGATTTTTATTCAGATAGGTTAGAAATGTTCTATGTTAAATACAAATTCACCGACTTATGTATCAGGGTTGATAAATTTGAGAAGAGTATGCTTGGAACAGTATACGATTTGGTGAAGACAAATTATGAAGCCTTGGAATCGTATATAAATATTCACAAAGAATTTTATGCTTCCTTGGTACCTGTTGAATGTTTGGAAAGAGTGCCAGATATTGTGTTAATGATGGATAATGCTTCGAAATTAGCCGATGTTGGTCCCATGGCAAGTGTTGCCGGTGCGTTTGCGGATATAGTTGGGAATCACTTGGTCGAAAATTATAGATGTGAGGAGGTTGTGGTAGAGAACGGCGGAGATATATACATCAGGTCTAAAAAACCTGTCAAAATCGGGATATTTGCGAATTTCAATAGCGAATTTAACAAACTTTTGATAGTTTTGCCATCTGGAAGTTGGGGTGTGTGCACTTCTTCGGGAAAGATTGGACATTCCAGAAGTTTCGGCAGTACCGATGCGACGTGCGTTATCGCAAAGACTTCGGTAATCGCAGATGCATTTGCAACAAGATATGGGAACATCGTGCACAGTTCACTCGATTTTGAAAAATTGGAGATGATGGTAAAAGAGGATATTGAAAAGGAGAATATTTTAGGAGCGATTTCAATAGTTAACTCAAAATTGTTTGCTATTGGGAATATACAATTTTCCGTATAAATTATGAAATATTTGAGCATGAGGAGGTATTTTTGTGAAGATTCCAGAAAAACTCAAAGAAGGCAAAGTAATATCTATTGAAATAGTTCCACCAAAAAGAGGAGAAGATGTTGAGAATATATACAGAGCACTCGATAAACTGATGAAATATAACATTTCATTTGTAAATATTACTCGCCATCCTGTTGAGATAGAGTATATAGAGCACGACAATCAAATAATCAAAGTGCCGAAAGTGAAGAGACCAGGAACGATAGGTCTTACAGCAGCGATTATGAAACGATACGACGTGGACGTGGTCCCACACATAGTCTGCATAGGTATGAACAAATACGAAATAGAGGACCTGTTGATTGACCTTTCGATAATGGGTGTGGATAATGTATTTGTAATCAGAGGCGATGTTGACGAGCGATTTATAAATACGAAATCTGATTATAAATATGCCTACCAACTTGTTAGTCAGATTAACGAAATGAATAGCGGAAGGTACCTATATACGCAGGCGAAACCTACAGACTTTTGCATTGGAGTTGCAGGATATCCTGAAAAACACTATGAAGCTCCAAACTTTGAAACCGATTTGAGGTTTTTGAAGCAGAAAGTGGGAAATGGGGCAGATTTTGTAATAACTCAGATGGTCTTCAGTGCGGAAGTTTACAAAAGTTTTGTAGAACGTTGCAGGAGTGAAGGTATAAATGTTCCAATCATACCCGGTGTTAAACCATTGGTCAACAAGAAATCTCTATACATGGTACCTAAGAGATTTTTCGTCAGTATTCCGCAAAGCTTTGTCGAGGCTTTAGAAAACGCAAGAAGTAAAGAGGAAGAATATAACGTAGGAATCAAATTTTCTTTGAAGTTAATTGAAGCTTTGTTTGAAAGTGGGGCTCCGGGAGTTCACTTGTTTACAATGGGGCGTGGAGATGAAATATGCGAGATAATGAAAGAAATTGAGAATGTGTTGTAGCGAGTGGAAAAAATAACAATTTTCATTGAGTTTTTTTGGCATATGAATTTTGAGATTCTTTTGTCTACGAATTAAAATATATCCATCAGATGCATTTTTAGCTTCTTATTTTTGAAAATCAGGGGGAGTCGCGATGAGAAATGATCTTCGGGAAATAGTACGAACAATACTCTTCGACAACGTAAAGCTGTCATATGGATGCACTGAACCTGTTGCTGTTGGGCTTTCGGTTGCTGTTGGTAAGAAGTACCTTAAAGGAGATGTTCAGAAGATAGAGGTTTTAATGGATAGAAACACATACAAAAATGGTTTGGAAGTGGGAATCCCTGGAACACATCTTCACGGTTTTGAATTAGCAGTTGCGTTGGCTTACATTGTGGGAAAGGCAGAGCTCGGTTTGGAAGTTTTCAAATATGTGGATTCTGATGCTGTTATGAAAGCTTACGAATTGAAAGATAAGATTGTAGTCAAATACACAAACGATATGTACTTGCACATAAGAACACGGCTTTTGGGAGAAAACGATGTACTTGTGGAGATTACAGACTCACACGATAACGTAAGCAGGATAGTTGTGGATGGCAAAGAAGTGATTAACAACCAATCGAGTGCGAATTTTAAGAAAGACATTATTAAATCAATAAATCTTTCAGATATATTCGAATATGTTGAGGCTCCAGACAACGATGTTATTAAAATGGTTTCAGATGCTATACAATACAATCAGAATATTTCAAAGATAGGTTTAGAAGAAGAAATTACGTTTGGAAAGGTGCTCGAAGGAATGCCAAGATACGTCGCGTCTGGTGTTGATATGCGGATGAACGGTGCACTTCTTCCTGTGATGACCGTCGCAGGAAGCGGAAATCAGGGGATTTCTTGTACAGTTCCAGTTGCTCTTTATGCTGATGAACTCGGAGTTTTGAGTGATATTAAATTAAGGGCTGTACTACTGAGCATGTTGGTAACAATTTATATAAAGGCTTACACCGGGGCTCTGACGCCGATTTGCGGAGCAGGTTCTATAGCCTCAGCAGGTGCATCGGCGGGGATTACGTATCTTCAAAATGGCTCACACGAACAAATAAAGAACGCAATCAACAATGTCCTCGCAACGTTATTTGGAATGACTTGTGATGGAGCAAAAAGAAGCTGCGCTTTGAAAGCGAGCATCGGCACTCAGATGGCACTCAACGCAGCAAAACTATCCATGAACGATATGAACGTTCCGTGTGGAAATGGATTTGCTGCAAAGGATGTTGAAGAAACGATTAGAAGAATTGAAATTCTCACGAATTCTCTCAGAAATTTTGATGAAAATGTCATTGACTTTATTGGTCACTGTTAAGTTATTGAGACTTCTAATTCCCAGAATTTCCGAAATTTTCGTCATAAAGTTTCTGTACGAATTCTATGTAGTTAGATAACTTTTCGATATTTGAAACATAATCAAAATCCGTTCTCTTTTCTTTCGCAGCTGATTCAATATCATAAGCCAGTTCACCGATTTCCGAGAAACCAAGAGAACGTGCAGCTCCTTTTATGCTGTGTGCTTCTATTCGTATAGTTTCAAAATCTCCAATTGAAAGTGCTTTTAAAGCCTTTTCTATGCCATTTTTAGAAGAAGAAATGAATGTCTCGAGGAGCTCTTTCTCAAATTCTTGCGTGAAACCATATTCACTCTCCGCACCTCTTATTTCATCTTTCAATTTATCAACAAAAGGTTCTCGTGTTTGTTCTTTAGCGCCTTGTTTTTTTCCTGTTTCTTGCAGTTCTTTACCTTCTAATGATGGTTTTGCCTGTCTTTCATCTTCTAATGGTTTTGCGAGGTGTGAACAGAATCTTTCGAGCACTCGCTCTATCTCCTCAGTCTTTATTGGCTTCACTACGTAGTCGTTCATTCCCGCAGAGAGAACCTCGTCTCGTATTGTTTTCAGAGCATGGGCTGTCAGAGCAACAATTGGGACTTCCAAATTGAACTGCCTGATCTTCTTAGTTGCCTCAATCCCGTCCATTTCAGGCATCAGGATATCCATGAATATTATGTCGTATGATTTTTTCATCGCCATTTCAACAGCTTCTTTTCCATTTAACGCAAAATCTGGCTCAATGCCGTACTTTTTAAATAGTTCTGTCACCAACAGCCTGTTAATCTCATAATCTTCAGCAACGAGTACATTAATGTTGTATTTTACTTTCTCCTTTCTTGCCACTCTCTCAGTTTTTTCCTTCCTAATACACTTTTGCAGTGTTAAATCAAAATAAAATGTGCTGCCTTTTCCTTCTTCGCTCTCTACATGTATCGTCGAACCCATGAGTTCTATCAATTGCTTGCTTATAGACAACCCGAGGCCCGTACCACCGTAACGACGTGTTATCGATACATCTGATTGTTCAAATGGTTCAAAGATCTTCTCAAGCCTTTCTTTTGGTATTCCAATGCCGGTATCTTTCACTAAAAACCTAATAGTTGCCTTTTCGGCGTTTTCTTCGAGTTTTTCAACCCTGATAGAAACACTACCACCTGCTTGCGTGAATTTAATGGCGTTGTTTATAAGATTAAATAGCACTTGCTGAAGCCTGACGCTGTCTAATACAAGGCAGTCTGGGATATTCTCGTCAATAAATACATTGTATCTTAGGTTCTTTTCTTTTGCTTTTGCCTCGTAGAGCGTTAAAGAACTTTGAAGTTCCATCTTCAAATTTGATTCAATATACTCGAGTTGTAGTCTTCCGCTCTCGATCTTTGCTAAGTCTAATATGTCGTTGATTACGCCTAAAAGTACCTCTGTGGATTTCAGGATAGTTGTGACGTACTTTCTTTGCTTTTCATCAAGGTTTGTTTCGGCAAGTAAATTGGTAAACCCAACAATTCCATTTAGCGGTGTACGTATCTCGTGACTCATGTTTGCCAGGAAAGTGGTTTTGGCTCTACTTGCTTCTTCTGCTTGACGTTTTGCATCTATCAACTCTTGTTCATATTTTTTCTTGGCTTCAGTGCTTGCTATCAGGGTTGATAGCAACTTAAATATGTTTCTTTCAATGGCATTCCAATCTTTTTTCTCTTTTGATACCGCACTTATGAAACCTATGACTTCATTTTCAAGTTTAATGGGGGTTATAAGTGCCGAAGCATTGTCGCCAAGAAGCCTTAAAGTGAGTTCATGCTTAGTGTTTTCTTTAGTAATTACATACTGCTCACCAGACAATAACTTACTGGTTCTTTCGCTTTCTGCCTCTGTGAGATTAAACTGAAAATTCGGACTTTCACTCTGAGAAGCTGAGTAAAACCATGAAGCGACAGAGAAAAAGCTTCCCTTTAGTTTATCAAAACTATAAACTCTAACTCGTGAAACACCAAGCTGCTTTGATAGATTTTTAATTGCTTTTGCAAGTTCTTCGTCCAATCTTTCGGCGGGGACGTTTATGAGGTTTAAAGCGAGATTCAAGATGATGCCTTGATATCTTGCCATCATCTTAATTGCTTCTTGGATGCTCTTTTGCCTTGTAACATCTTTTTGAATCGACAGTATCCCCTTCTTATTGTCCGGAAGGGGTATTGCTGTTTCATATAGCTCTATAAATCTTGGCTCACCATGCTTCCCAATGCTCCTGACGAAGTGCACTAATTGTTTACCTGATAATATTTCCTCTATATTTTTCTTAACTTTATCGCGATCTTCAACAGGTGCCAACATTGTTATACTTTTATTTATCAGTTCCTCTTTCGTGCGGCCGTGAATTCTGCAGAATTCTGGATTTACGTCTAAAATGTTGCCTTTTTCATCTTCAATTAATATGCCAACTGGCGCGAAATCAAAGAGCGTTCTGTATGTTCTATTTTCGAGCATTCTCAATTCTTCAGCCTTTCTTAAATCTGTTATTTCATGGAAGAACACAACTTTACCTATATCCTTACCTGCCCTGCTTTTTAATTCAGAAACCCATAGTTCAAAATATCTACCAAACTTTTCTATGACTCCGTGCCCTGTTTTAATAGCATCTAAACAGTCCTTCGAGAGCAATTTTTCAACAGGTTTGAAAAGAAAATCCTTGGTTTTATAAATCTGGCTGAAAGTATCTTCAAAATTTCTATTGATACTTATCACATATCCATCTTTGTCTATGACGAGAATCAAATCTTTTGAGGCATTGTATACTACATCTTTGATCTGACTTTCGATGTCCAGTCCGTGCAATCTTTGTGCCTCGTAGAGTATAATAATTATGCTTACCATTAAACCGAAAGGAGTAAGATCAATGTCTAAGTCAAATACGATATAGGCAAGACTTGCGAAGATCGGAATCAAAACTGCCGCCAAAAGGTGTATGAATGTTGTTTTTCTAAAAATACTCGCATATCTCTTTGCCATTTTTAGAAGGATAAAGTAGCTTGCAAATGCGATGATGTAGGAATATGTAATTTGTACATAGTAAAAAGGTCCACGAATAATGTAATGTTCGTTAACCAAGTATCCTTCTAAATAGAGGCGATGAAATTCGTTTGTCCAAACAAGCAATGTCGATAAAACAGGTATTATGAAAAGTAAGGCCAAATTCCTTTTCTTGATCTTTTTTCCAGCAAAATCTAAAACAAAACCATACCAAGCCAAAGATAAGTACGGTATAGCAAAATACTCTACCTTATACCATAAGAAAGCTACTGATGCGTTACCTGAAATAATATTAAGTGCTTCCATAGCATATGAAAAAGAGTAGAAACCAATCAACAACGATGCTATGCTTCCACTCCTCGAAATATTTTGCCCTCGATATCTCATAAATACGGAGATTGTTTGCAAAGAGATTATTGAGTTATATAGCAGCAAGAAGATAAAAACTACGGGAATATTTAAACTGCTAACTGAGTTTTGAATCACAATCCCCACCTCTTCACTTCATCTGTTTACATATATATTGACAATAATAAGAAGAAATTGACAATCTGTTACGATATATTTTAGTCATTTTTTTCAAACTATGTTATGGTAGAATATTTAATGGTTGCATACAGAATACGTTGCATGGGGGTGTTATTTTTGTCAAGTTTATTTCTTGGTATTACATCTGTCACAATTGGTAATGTTGTAATGATAGCGGTTGGTCTCACTCTAATATACTTAGCGATTTCTAAGGAATATGAACCAGCTCTGCTTCTCCCAATAGGATTTTCCACCGTCTTGGTTAACATACCACTTTCCTCAGTGCTGGATCAATGGATAGAAGGTGTACTCCATCGTGGGGTTCTAAGCATATTCTTTGACATAGGTATTATAACAGAAATTTTCCCACTTTTGATTTTTATTGCAGTCGGTGCCATGATAGATTTCGGTCCTCTTCTTGAACATCCGATAATGATTTTGTTTGGAGCCGCTGCACAATTTGGAATCTTTGCGACTATGGTTGTAGCCACGTTGCTCGGCTTTGATTTGAAACAAGCAGCATCGATAGGAATAATAGGAGCAGCAGACGGGCCTACTTCAATATATGTTGCAGGAAGGTTTGCAAGAGAACTCCTTGGTCCTATCTCTGTTGCGGCTTATTCTTATATGTCATTAGTCCCAATAATTCAACCACCGGTGATTAAAATGTTGACAACCAAGCAGGAAAGGGCGATAAAAATGCCGGCTAAGAGCTTGAAGATAAGTAAAAGAGCGAAAATCATTTTCCCAATAGCAGTGACGGTTATTTCAAGTTTAATTGCGCCGAATGCTGCTGCGCTGATTGGATTTTTGATGTTTGGCAATCTCCTCAGAGAATGTGGAGTGTTGAATTCAATAGCCAAGTCTGCGCAGAATGAATTAGCCAATATAGTTACCATTCTCCTTGGTCTATCGATCGGCTCGACCATGACTGCCGACAAGTTTTTGAGGCCACAGACACTTTACATTTTATTGTTGGGTCTTGTTGCATTTGTGTTTGACACGGCTGGTGGTGTTCTCTTTGCAAAGTTCTTGAATTTGTTTCTCAAGAATAAAATCAATCCAATGCTCGGTGCCGCTGGAATTTCAGCCTTCCCAATGTCTGCAAGAGTTATACACCAGCTTGGTAGGAAAGAGGATCCTACAAACTATTTGTTGATGCATGCTGTTGGCGCAAATGTTGCCGGACAGATTGGCTCAGTTTTAGCGGGAGGAGTTTTGATAACATTGATAAGTAACTTATAATGACTAAATGTGAGTGCGTCAGGGAGTTGGTGATATTATGAGTAAATTGGATAATTTTATTAAGGCTCTTCAAGTAGGTTTGACTGGCTATGTATCTCTGATAGTTGTATTATTCATATTCTTCATATTGGTAACTTTATTTGTAAAATTCACGTCAAGGGGTGATAAGAGTGATTCAAGCGAAAAATAAGACGCTTATCAAACAATCATACTCAGCTGAAATAAAAAACATGTTTCTGATGTTTAGTGAGTACTTGTTAAAAATAGCTACCGAGCGCGAGACCTCTCTTAAGAGGAAGGATTTTGAAGAGTTGTTAAAAATCGCTGTAGATAATCTTAGTTTTGTCGATAGCGGTAGTGTGCTTATGAGTGACGAAGACGGATATTTTTATTACGTTGCTGCTTATAATCATAGTTACGATATTTTGGATAAAATAAGATACTCACCCGAAGAAGTCTATATGAGGCGTTTTAAGAGGGTTTATGTTATGAAACACAGAATTGTTGATTTGCTGAAAAAACTTGCAGCAAAACTTGGTGAGGACGAAGAAGTAATTATTGAAAAATTCAAAGATAAAATAGAATCTATCAATAATATAAAGGCATTTATATCAATTCCAATCAGGTATCAAAGAAGGATAATCGGATTCTTCAATCTTGATACTTGGAACGATGAAGAGATTTTTGAAAAGACCGGTTTTGAAAGTGTTGCTGAAATGATTGGTGATTTGCTTTCAATAGCTGTAGAGCGCTTTGAATTGGTGAGAACGGTGAAAGAGAAGAACGTAGAAATCGACAGAATGAGACTGTTTGACAGTTTGACTTATCTTCCGAACAAGAAGTTCCTTGTCAATTATTTTGAAAAGTACTGTGAAATTTCAAAAAGGTTGTCGAGCAAACTCTATATGATTTGTTTTGATATAAAAGATTTGGAGACTATAAATCGTGTCTATGGTTTCGAAGTAGGAGATGAGGTGCTGAAGAAACTTTCCAAAACTTTGTCAAAGAGTATTCGACGAAGTGATGTCTTAGCCCGAGTAGGTGGAGATGAATTTGCGGTGCTGAGTTTGTCAAAAGAAGCGCCATTTGCCATACAAAAGAGAATTGAAGAAAACCTGGTTCAGCTTTCAAGAAAGTTAGGCGTTGAACTGAAGTTGCAGATGGGAATTGTCGAGTACGGAATAGATGGAAAAGATTTCGATTCTTTACTTACAAAAGCGCAGGAGAGAGCTTACAAAAAAGTTATAGAAATAAAAGAAACAACTCATACTGTTTGAGTTTTCAACACTTGGAGGGGTAAAGAATGTATAGTAGTTCATCAGAAAATAGAAATAATTCTTTCGAGCATTATTACACAGAAGAGCCAAGCACCGTATTGAAAGTTAAAGAAGTACAAGTAAAGCTAAGGAATGGGCATCTATACATATTTAAAAGTCCGTCTGGTGTCTACTCTTTTGGCGCGCTTGATAAAGCAACTGAAATACTCATAAATCACCATGCACCTGTCTTTGGAAAAGTTTTAGATATAGGTTGCGGGTACGGTGTCATTGGTATAATCATAAAAAAAGAGGAACCAAAAATAGAACTGTTTATGTCCGATATAAATAGGAGAGCAGTTGAGTTCGCAAAGATAAATGCAAAAGATAACAATATTGAAGCCGACATACGGCAAGGTAATTTGTACGAACCTTGGAATGATATGAAGTTTGATCATATTATTTCTAATCCACCTATAGTTGCAGGTAAGGAAGTTTGGATGAAGCTTATTGAAGGTGCGTTTGAACATTTGAATGCAGGCGGGACTCTCCAACTTGTGGCTTATCACAATAAAGGTGGAGAACGGATAAAGAAGTACATGAACGAAATCTTCGGCAATGCTGAAGACATCTGGAAAGAAGGAGGAATAAGGATATACATTTCGAAAAGGAATCAGTAATTTTTTTAGATACCAACTCTTTTGATCAAATGCGGAGTGATTTAAGTGCATGTAGAACTTAAGAATATATCTGTTGTATTCGAAAAGGGAACTGATGTTGAAAAGGCAGCTTTGGTAGACATTAATTTAGACTTTGACACAAATGAGACTATTCTTTTGGTTGGAAATACAGGTTCAGGAAAAACGACCCTTATATATCTTTTGGATTTGCTTATTAAACCTACTACTGGAATAATGCGTTACGATGGCTCTGACCCTTTTGAAAACCCATATAAGTACCGCAAGAAATTCGGTGTTTCATTTCAAATTCCTGAAAGGCAGTTTTTCAGCGAAACCGTCGAAGATGAAATTACATTTGCAGCGAAGAACTTTAACACTCCTTATGACAGACACAAGATTATAGAACTACTAAGCGTAGTCGGTCTACCAGAATCTATACTTAAACAATCACCCTTCAAACTCTCAGGCGGTGAGCAAAGAAAAGTCGCAATAGCTTCTATATTGTTACATGAACCTGAGTTCTTAATCTTCGATGAACCTACAGCAGGACTCGATTTGTTTGGAGTGTTAGCCGTTCGTGATATTCTCGAGAAGTTCAAAAAGCAAGGTAGAGGTTTTTTAATTACCACTCACGAACCTGAGCTTTTCACTGATTTGTGTGAAAGGACAATAGTGTTAGACAACGGCAGAATAATGCATCAAAATCTAAAACTTCGAGTTGTTAGATAGCTTTAGGGAGGTATACATTTGGTATTCGAATATAGAGGAATAGACAGGAGTGGTAAAAAGCTCAAAGGTGTAATTCAGGCAGATAGCTTTAAAGAGGCACTTGATAGATTAAAAGCACAAGGTGTGCTTGTTACTGACATTGTCGAGAAAAGTCAAAAAGCAGCAGCAATTAGTGTCGCGCGCAAAAGTGGTGGAAAGAAGCGAGTTTTTCAAGCCAAAATAAAGGATGTTGTGCTCTTTGCAAGACAGCTTGAGACGATGGTGTCAGCTGGCTTGAGACTTGTTGACGCTATAATGACACTGTCAGAGCAGGAAGTCTTTTCTAAAAAATTTAGAAATGCCCTAAGAGAAATAGCTTCGGATATGAAGGGCGGCATGTCATTTTCAGACGCACTAGAACGTCAAGGTATCTTTGACTCTATATTTATAAACATGGTACGTGCTGGTGAAGAAGGTGGAGTTTTAGATGTTACAATGAAAAAAGTTGCAAACTACTACGAAGGTGTTAACAGGCTGAGAGAGCAAGTGAAATCATCCATGGCTTACCCGATGTTCATTCTTGGATTTGCGGTTGCAGTTGTGATTGTTATATCAGTATTTATTCTGCCTAGACTTATCTCAGTCTTTGGCACAACCCCTCAAGGTGGAGTTCTTGGGATGCTTGTGAAGTTGAATCACATTTTCACAAATTACTGGTACATTTTGCTTCCAATAGTTATTGTTTTGGGTATAGGTTTGAAATTCTTCATGGACACGGTATACGGTACTTACGTTAAAGATTTTGTTGGCAACATGATACCTCCTATTCGAAAACTGAGACAGAAGATGGCAAATGAGAGATTCACGAGGACACTCGGAGTCTTAATAGGAAGTGGTGTTGCAATGGTAAATGCTCTTGACATGGCCGCTAAGGCTTCCAATAACCCGAGGTTTATAGCGATAATATCTAAGGTTACTGATGAAGTTAAGGCAGGAAGTGGCCTTAAAGAAGCTTTAAGGAAGACTAATATTTTTCCACAGATAGTTTATGAAATGGTTGGAACAGGTGAGCAAACTGGTCAGCTCGACACTGTGATGGAGAAGGTTGCCGATTTCTATGAAGAAGAGATACTATCTGACACAAAAAAGTTGGTCAGCCTTATAGAACCGATGATGATTGCATTCGTTGGTCTTTTTATTGCTTTTATCGCCTTTACTATGTACTCAACAATTTTCCAAATGCAAGGACAGTTTGGAAGATGAATGGAAGATGAGAATAGTTCGCAATGATGTAATAACACAAGTGGTGGGTGACCATAGTGAATATAGTCGAACTAAGCGTGGTCATTCTCATATTGGGGATGCTTTTTACTTTTTTCGTAACAACATTTCTTAATGCAGCAGACATTGATTTATCGAACCAATATGTCGAAACAGCTGTCTACTCTGGATTATGGAAGGGAGAATTGCAGAAAACATATAAATCTAATGAATGCTTGGTTATCTCCACGAGCATGTTTTCTTTTATGCGACCTACCGAACCAACTCTTTCGAACCTCATAGTTATGTCTTTCAAGTGGGTAAGGTCAGATACTTACAACTCTATTGCAGTAGAGCCCATATTTTTGAGTATCTCAAGTAACTCTTCGGGGGTGAAATAGTGGGACTGTTCCGAAAACGAGTAGTTGCGTACAACATAAGTGAGAATTCGAAAAGAACAATTTTAGGTTTCGTACGTTATGGAAAAATCAAAATAAGAGGTTATCACCAAGGAATTGTGCCACCAGATCCTGAAGATCTTATAGTAATGAATATTCCATGGGATATAATTCAAACTCTATTTTTGGAATTGCCACCTGTCAAAAAAACTAATGATATGATAAGAGCAGCTGAGTATGAGGTCAGAAGAGCAACAGGAATAGAAGAAGATATTACTGTCGGTTGCGTATGTCCTTATTTTGCAAAGAGCTTTGTTGTGTTTGTTAAGAACGCTGATTTTAAGAGGTTTTTGGATTTAAACAGCATTGGCTTTGTCCCTGACGTAGCATATCCGAATATACTTGCTGAGCTTCTGCTTATAAAAAAATTACCTGGTTATTGGGTTTATATAGTTATAGGTGAGACATCTTCGGGGATAGTGGTGATGAATGGTAATTCGATACTGAATATGAGAATGATAGATATTACTGTGAGTGAAGTGAGCCATATAGTTAAAGAAGAGACTGGTTTTGAACTGTACGAAATAGAGAGTAGCGGAAACGAAGAATTGTTGGAGAGCGCAAGAAAAATAGTTGAGGCGATAAGTGACGATATAATGGGAATTTTAGAAAGAGAAATTACAATATCTGTGAATACAACCGAGATTGAGAAAATCACATTGGATAGAATTACAGGTTTTAGTATTTTATGTGATTCATCAATAGTTAAGAGTTTGGTAGTTCATTCACAGAGCGAAACAATTAAGTACGTTGAACCGGTATTTAATGTTCATCCAAAAAGCCCCATTAGACTTTCGGAATACGGGCTTCTTTACAGAGGAGGTATAGAGCTTGGAAAGGTTAAATCTATCACCTGGTAGGAGAAAGGTACTCAAACTTGAAACTTTTTTAATTGTATTAATGATTAGTCTCTTACCATCAATTTCTATCTTTCTATTCTCAAATCAGTGGAAAGTAATGCAAGCCGAGAAGCTACTGAAGAATAACCCAATAGTTTTTAATAATATTACCAATTTTGATTATGAAAGCCTCCCAAACCAAGTTCAGATGCTCAAGCTTTCTTTTCAGAAAAAAGCCACAGATTTAGAGATTGCAAATAACTCAATACGTACATATGTCACTGATAGTTTCAAGAGTTTTTTCTTTGTGAAATACATACTAACGCAGCTCATTAACAATCCAAACCAAGTATACGTAACCAAAATAATATACGACGGCACGACTTTTTATGTGGATTTTTATGAGTATGGTATCGAAACGAAGGTTTCTACATCAACAATTTATAATGAACTTTCAAAGTTTTACAACAATGTGTCGGTAAATCTTGTTGAAGAGAGGAATTTCATTTCCAATATCAAATATTATCGTTACAGTTTGGGAGGGATGAAATGAATAAAGTAGTTATAGATAAAAGAATAGCAGAAGTTGTGGTTCTGCTCATACTTGTTGTTTCGGTCGCACTAAGCTTTTTGAATTTCCAAAGGTCAGTTAAATCTTATGTAGATAACTTGAAAGGCGAGATAGAAAGCACTAATAGTGTCTATCAGAAGTTAAGTATGCTGAATAAAGAATCAGAAATTCTTGCGAGTTTCAAGAAGGAAGTAGAGAACGTTCCTTCGATTATTGTTGAAAAGTATGTTACAGATTCTGAGCTTCTTAAAATCTTGTCCGAATTGTTTAACAGGAAGATTTTGAGAATAGATTATCTTTATGTCAGTTCTGATCTTCAATCGCCACTTATTTTTGTTGAAACCCCTACCGTTTATCAAGTTAAGATAATTGCGGGTGGGGGTGAATACGTTGGCAATCAATAAGCGCATGGTTATATTAATTATCATACTTGTTGTAGTCTGGGCGGTTGCTATACTTGTTTTAATTAGGATGAATTCACCAAAACCGGCAGCCGTTGTAAGTCCTGTTTCAAATCAGACTGCTCAGACTGTGCCAGCCTCTGCACCAGCTTCTGCTCCTCAACGGCAGCAAGGCGCAACTGCGTCATTGAGTCTCACGGTAATGGAAATCGAAAATCAGTTATCTAAGCTTTCAGACATTAGAATTGAAGAGGATTCGAAAAAGAATTTATTCTCTCCGTACTTAGTTAAGATTGATGCCTCAATACTGGAAACTAACTATGTCGAAGATATTTCATCGCCAGAATTTCAATACCACGGTTATATGAGTTTCAATACAGGCAAGAAGGAGATTAAAAAATTATTCATTCGAGCAGGGAGTGTAATTAAGAGCTACGACGAGAATGAGTTGATAGAAGAAAGATACAAATCGATAGTTGTAAAACCAACAATCCTTGTTGTTTTGGATACTCAGGACGGAAAGATAAAGATGTTGAAATATATAGGTAGCCAGTGATACGGCCTATTAAAATGGGGGGATAAAGGTGAAAAAGTTGAACACTATGGCTTTGGTGTTTTTCTTAATTTTCATCTCAGAATTTTTATTTGGTTCATTAATTGATATTAATTTCACTACAACCGCAAATCAGGTTGTGGTTACACTTACATTTAATAAATCACCTAAGATTGTATATTTTGGAAAGAACGAGAGTAAGACCGTTCATTATTTTTTGATAGATGAAGCTGTATACTCCTCTGCTTATCTCCCAGTTTCTTCTGGAAGTGTTGAAGGTGTCCATGTGATACCTATTGATGGAAAGCTCAATCTTTTTATTTATACACTTAGTCCAGTAAACTCGAGTGTAGACACATCTGGCACAAAAATTTACATTAGATTTCCTATAAGCATGTCAAGTAAAAGAATCAGCGGAAGCTTCATCGGGTTAAAAACGGAGCTCTTTTTTAAAGAATTCGCAGACTTCTTCGGCCTGAAAACTGTTGTCTATGATAGTGCAAAAGGCAAAGATTTAAATATGAAATTCAATAATTCAACAGTTGAAGATGCTATAAGAGGAATACTTACTACGACAGGTTTATCTTACGCATATTCGTCAGAAGGGACGCTGTATTTCGGTTCTTCAGAAGAAATCTCAAAAAACTTTGCCGCCTTCTGGCAAATTTACGATGGACAAGTTGATTCTGAGAAACTGCGAGCTGTACTCGGTACAGGTGCTTATGCTGCATATTCAAAAGACAAGTCAAAGCTATTTGTATACGGCGGTGTGCGTGAGTACAGGTTATTGACAGAGGCTTTAATACCGACCACGAAGATAAGTTGGTACTACATTCCATACACTGCAAGCGATCAGGAAATAGATGATTATATGAAAAGGCTGTCTCAGATATACGATATAAAATACGTCATTCTACCAAGTCAGAAAAGCGTAGCAGTTTATGGAGCCGATGTTAAACAAGTTGAGGAACTTGTAAGATCATACAAGCCTGTTGTGAAAGAGGAAAAGGTAAATTACGTACCCGTTCAGGTTAATTATCCAATAAGAGTTGCAAACGCATTCAAAATGCTTTATCCTGAGTTTGAACCCAAAGTCGTGGGAAGTTTCGTTTATGTTCCTGCGGGATATGAAAAAACCATCCAAACTCTGTCGGCTGACCCTACAATAGGGAATCCCTGGAGACTGGTCTTTGACGATGTTCCCGAAGATGTAGTAAGAAGAGCAATTTCATACTTCGAGATAAAGGATGAAGATTATTCACTCCAGTCTTCGGACGGGAGAGTTTTCATAACTATCTTCGTTAACGAAACGATCTACAAGAGGTTTATGCAATTTGTTGATCTTGCTGGTGATGCAAGAGATATTGTTAGAGTAGATAATGAATTTTTGAAAAAATTCAACGTTACTGTTCTTCAAACCTTCTCTGATGGTACGAAACTTGTGAGCGGTAGAATTGATGAGATTCAAAGGTTGAAGAAAGCTATTGCTGAGAATATTGTTAACCTTGTCATTAAGATAACTCCAGAAGATCCGTCTGCAGAAGTACTAACAAAGATAACAGGCTATCCGACAACCATATCAGACGGTTATTTGATCGTCACAGTGAACAAATTCGAAGAGGACAGCGTAAAGAAAAGCATTGATAACATAAGAAAATTATACGGAAAAGAAATAGTCGTAGTTCAAGATCAGTACAGTCCAGATGCGAAAAAATTGGTTGAAGAGATATATGGAGTAAGAACGTTCGGAATAGATGGTCAACTGGTACTATATGGTCCTCAAGCAAGTGCTGCAAAGGGTTTTCTTGAGAAATTTTCAAGTCAGCAACAGATAGTGAGAGTTGCTCAGGTTGAATCTAACGCAAAGAGCATGGTAGAGGAGCTATTTAACGTCAAAATCTACAATGTTGGCGATACATCATATGTAGTAGGTAGAGAAAGTGATGTACTAAAAGCTCAGCAGTACATTCAGACACTTAGCAGCACAGTTGTAGAACCTATTGCAAAACTTACTCAAACTCACATAGACTACATCAAGAAAGTTTATAACGTAAACATTGAATATTTCGGAGACATAAATAAAGCTTACGTTGTTGGTTCAAGCGATAACGTTCTTCGCGCAGCTGCGTATTTGAAATCCCTCAATTACACAACTTTCGTTGATTCAGTCAAGGTTCAAAATAATATGAAGAAGGAAGACATAGAAAAATTGGCGAGGATTATAGGTTTAACCATTGAGACTGAACAAATAGGCGATACTGTTTACTTAAAAGGTCAAGAAAGTGATATTAAGAGATTGAAAAATGAGATTCAGAAGCTTATGATAACACCTGCGCTGAGGTATGAAGTTTTAGCTTACGCAGACGAATTAGATAGTGTTGTAAAAACACTGTATAAAGTAGATACTTACAAAGTTCCACAGGGATACGTTATTTATGGTACGGACGAACAAATTAACTCTGTCAAATCATTCATCTCAAACTTTGCGGATACTCAAAAAAGATACGCACTTTTGAATTATGCCGATGAGTTAGATTCTCTCATAAAGACACTTTACGGTGTTCAAACGATGAAAACTGCTCTCGGATACTTCGTTATAGGCTCTGCAAATCAGATTAACGATGTCAGAAATTTCGTTTCTCAATTCTCCGAAGAAAAGAGAGCGTTACGAAGTCTTTATACTCAGCTTGAGTCGAAAGATATAGAAACGGTAATTTCGGTCTTTGATCCAAATGTAAAATATTTCAGAGTTGGTGAGAAATTGTACCTTGTAGGAAAAGAGGAAAGCTTAGAGAAAATAACCTCAGAGATAACGCAATTCAAAAAGGATGGAGAGTACAACTTCGTTGGCGACAATTTGCTTGTTGACGTTAAAACCAAGAAGATGTCTGATCTAATTTTAGAAGTTTCAAAATTGCTCTCAGAGCAAGTACTGCTTAAAGATGATATCCAAACATCAGTATCATTAAGAATCTTAATACCGAGCATCGATGTGCTTTTTGAAAGATTGAAAGAGTATGGGATTGATTACGAACTCAAAGATGGAGTATACATAATCTCTGTAGCGATTCATAGGCAGTCTGTTATTCCAGCAGGTACTCAGGCTGGTACTCCAACAGCAATCCAGCAGGAAGAAGTTTCTGTGAACAATGGTTTGATAAGCATAAATGCAACGAATAAGAACGTCGGCGAAATTATATCGCAAGTGTTATCAAAACTTGGAAAATCTTACAAAATGGAGAATGTACAGACAATGGTCTATTCTATTTATCTTAAAGATGTAGACTATGAGACATTTAAAAGAGTATTCTCGGAGTTTGCTGATATAAAAGAGTTTGGGAATATCATTTACGTGTCGCCCGTAAAGAAAGTTATCGATGAAAAGGTATTTGTAAAAGATGGACGAATTAGTGTGAAAGTGGAGAATGAACCGATTGCCAATGTTATAAGAAACGTTTTTGAAAGTTTAGGTTATTCCGTTGTATTTTCCAAACCAATCAATGTGAATGCTACAATGTCAATTGCTGATGTTGATTTTGAATCTTTCACCTCGATTATACTGAATTATGGTATATCGATTAAGAGAACAGGAAATATCTATGTTGTCGACACGACTCCGGAGGCGACGAAAGTAAGGACGACATACACTTTCAACGTTACTCGCGGTGCAGATAAGGTTAAGGAACTGATAGAATTTTACGGCGGAAAGGCTCTTGTTAATACTGATGCAGGTTTAATAATCGCGTATGATCTTGATCCAAAAAATGTTGACGACATTAACAGAGTGATAGACAAAGTTTCAAAGGTTAAGGCAGTTTCAATTGAAGCAAAAGTTGTGGACGAGTCACTTTTGAGCAGCTTAGGCTTCGACATGTCACTCCTCTTAAAATCTGCTGATTACATATCTATAGGAACAGGCGGCCTGAGCCTAAAGTTCAAAATCACAGACTTTATGGATATTCAAGAACTATGGAACAAGATTTTGGATAACGCCGAGATTTCTTTTGAAACTTCCGGTGCCGAAATCGTTACACCTAAAGCGACATCTGGCAGGGGAAAACTTTTGGCAAGCCCCAACATTATGGCAAAAAGCGGTGATAATGCGCGGATATTTATAGGTGATTCCATACCAGTAAAATTGACAAAAAGAACAGAGCAGGGAACTACCGAAGAAATAATGAACCTCGAAACCGGTATTGAATTAAATATCGTACCGTTTGTGAACCCAGATAACACCATTGATATCAACCTGAAAACAGCTGTTGGTAATTTTGACTATTCCGTTGTAATCGGCGGCTTGCCGAAGAGCAATAAAAGAGAAGTGGAAACGAAGATAACGCTGAAAGACGGACAGACTTTAATCATCGGTGGCCTTGCAAGGGAAGAGATGAGCAAATCAGAATGGAAAATTCCAATTTTGGGTGATTTACCGATAATCGGTTGGCTTTTCAGAGGTGTTAAGGAAAGCACAGAGCAGAGAAATATTGTAATATTCTTGACGGCAAAGATAGTGGAACAATGAAGATATTTCGCTGAATAGTCATAAGTCTCCCACTGAAGTGTGGGAGACTTTTGTTTTATAATACTATCTGTGCTATAATTTAACAAGAATTCCTTAATGAAGGGAAGGAGAGTTATGGATAGAAAGCCAGTTGTTGCTGGTAAGTTTTATCCAGGTACTCCTAACCAACTTTTGAGCATGTGCCAAGCGTTCATAGGGGAAAAGAAAGACGTCGATTTCTTAAAACACCCGGTCGGATTGATATTGCCACACGCGGGTTACGTTTACAGCGGAAAGACGGCAGGGCTCGGTATAAAAGAAGCCTTAAATTTTGGCAGACCGAAAAACGTTATAATTCTTGGACCCAATCACACTGGTTATGGTATGTCCGTCTCCGTTTGGACGAGCGGCTCATGGAATACACCCATCGGAAGTGTCAAGGTAAACGAGGAGATGGCAAAGAAGCTTGTGGATGAAGAAGTGATATATTCAGATGAAATGGCTCATATGTATGAACATTCCATAGAAGTTCAACTACCATTACTTTTGCATGCATTTGGCGAATTTTCTTTGGTGCCAATATGTATGATGGAACAGCGTCTTTCAACAGTCAAGATTGTAGCAGGAAAGATTAGAGAAATACTTAAAGAATATCCGGAAACCTTGGTGGTTGCCTCTTCCGATTTCAACCACTATGACTCCCACGATTTGACGATTCAAAAAGACGAGATCGCTATAAACAGAATTCTAAATGGCGATTTGGAAGGACTTTACAGCGATTTGAAAAAATACGATATAACCATGTGTGGACCGGGACCTGTGAGTGTTGTGAGGAGTTTATTTGAAAATATAAGGCTTGTTTACCATACAACAAGTGCAGAGTTTTCTCAAGACTATTCGTACACAGTTGGCTATGCCTCTTTCGTTCTTTGGTGACTTTATGCGACAAAAACAAACCTGGGTACTCCCCAGGTCTGTTTTATTTCTTTACCTTTTCTTCTATCTTTTTTGCGGCTAATTCAGCAGCTATTTTCGCTCTCTCTGCAGCTTTATTAAGCGCTCTCACAAGTATGAAAACAAGAAATGCAACGATCAGAAAATCGATCGCAGCCGATACAACTTTACCCCAGAAAATGCCGTGCCACTGTAAGTCTTCTATTTTCCCAATGCGTGCCCTTGTTAAAACTGGTTGGAATATCGCAGGCATGAGTAGATCGTTAACGAAAGAAGTAACGAGCTGGTTCAACTTTCCACCGATGATAATCGCAACAGCTAAACCTATGACGTTGTACTGCTTCAAAAAGTCAGAGAATTCTTTAATGATCTTTTTCATACTCCATCCCCCTCTCTATAAAATATCCTATTTCTCCTCATTCAAAGCAAGTTCAAGCGTTTTCCAAGGAAGTAAAAAGCACTTTACACGCATTGGATAGTTCTTCACATCGTAGAAGTTCACAATAGGACCGAGTACATTTTCATCGAATTCTTTACCAAGCATCATGTTTTCAGCGTTTTTCATTATTTCAATCGCTTGTTGTTTTGTCTTCCCTATGAGTTGCTCAATCATAACATTTGTTGAGGCTTGGCTTATTGCACATCCATGCCCTTCGAACTTTACATCGACTATCTTATCTCCGTCAAACAAAAAGTACAATGTTACTTCATCCCCGCAAGATAGGTTCTTACCTTCCTCAATCTTATGTGCATTTTCTATCTTCCCGTGGAACTTCTTAAGCTTTGAGTAATCCATGATGAATTCAGAATATATCATTCAAACCACCTCTTTACATTTTTTAATCCTTCAACTAGAATGTCGATATCTTCCTTCGTGTTGTAGAAATACACACTCGCCCTTACGGTCGAATTCGGAAAGTCGATTTTTGAACCTTTTTTAAGCACACTCATCAACGGTTGTGCACAATGATGTCCGCTCCTTGTTGCAACGCCAAAGTTTTCATCGAGGATATGTGCAACATCGTGCGGATGCACACCAATCATATTAAATGATACCAAAGATTTGTGCGAATTATCAATAGGACCATAGATTTCCACAAAATTAAGTTTCATAAGCTCAGAGAGCAAATAAGATGAAAGATCTTCAATGTGTTTTTCAATCTTTTCAAAACCAAGATTTTCAAGATAATCTAAAGTATAGCCAAGCCCAACAGCTCCAGCTATATGTTGAGTGCCTGCTTCGAATTTGTAAGGCAGGACGTTAAAAGAAACATCTTTGAAAGTTACTTTATCTATCATCTCTCCGCCATAAAAGAAAGGTTCAAGCCTTTCAAGGAGCTCCTTCTTACCATAGAGCACACCAATACCGGTTGGAGCGATCATCTTGTGCCCTGAAAAAACGAGAAAGTCTATGTTCAACTTTTTAACATCGATTTTCTTGTGCGGGACTAACTGTGCCCCGTCTATTATTAAAATCGAATCGTTAAAAGTTTCCCTGATGAGTTCCAGAGGCATCTGTTGACCTGTTACGTTCGACTGGCCTGTGATAGATACGATTTTCGGCTTGTGCTTCTTTGCCTCTCGTATAGCTTCGGTTGTTATTACCCCTTTCTCGTCAGCTTCGATATATTCAACCTTGAAGCCATAGAATTTCGAAAGCCTGACCCAAGGAACGAGATTTGCGTGGTGCTCAACTTGTGAAAGTAATACAGTATCGCCAGAGCTTAACAATCCACTTTTAACAAGAGAATTCACCAAAAAATTAATTCCCATAGTTGTCCCGCTTGTGAAGATGACTTCAGTGCTTTCTGCATTCAGAAACTTGGCAACCTTTTCTCGAGCGTTTTCGTATTCGACGGTAGCTTCGCTTGCCAGTGTGTGGACAGCTCTGTGGATATTTGAATAGTGGTAAAGGTAAAAATCCGCCATCTTCTCGATGACGGATTTACTTTTCAAAGTACTTGCTGCATTATCAAGATAAACTAATCTCTTTCCATTTATTTCTCTGCTCAATGAAGGAAAATCAGACAATATTTTACAAAAATCTTCATCTGACCACACTGTTGAGTGCATTCTCAACAACCCCTTCCAGATTGTAAGCTGTTAGTTCTTCTTTTAGTGTTTCAAATACACCCCTAACTATCAAATTCTGCGCATCTTTCATAGGTATTCCTCTTGTCATCAAGTAAAACACCATACTTTCGTCTATTGGTGAACTGCTTGCAGCGTGTGAAGCTACGACGTCGTTTTCGTCGACCATAAGGCTCGGTATTGCATCGACTTTTGCCTTTTCAGAAATAAGAGTTGCGTGGTTGCTTTGGTGTGCTTCAACTTCCTTTGCACCGCTGAGTATGTCCATTATGCCTCTGAATACGACCTTTGATTCCTCAGCCAAGACACCTTTCGCATCTACATTGCCGTAACTGTTCGGTTTGTAAAATCTCATTAGATAGAGAATATCAATGACCGTCTTTGTGCTCCCAAGATAGTAAGGTTTCACATCTGCGTAAGAATTCTCGCCGTTCAACCTGACACCGAAGTATCCAGCATTTATTTTACCACCAAAATAGAAATCTTTCACTATCAATTTTGAGTTATCTTCAACATCTATGAAAACGTTCGAGACGATCAATTCTCCATTCGATGGTCCAATGTACAAGTTATATAGATTTACTTCTGTTCCTTCTCTGATTTTAATCCTTAAATTGCCTATATGGAACGGATTTTGTACGAGTCTAACGAGTTCTAATTTTCCTTTTCTGACATCGATTAAAGTGTTATCGTACTGGCTAATGTCGTTTATGATAAGCTTGGTGTCTTCTTCGACTACAATGTAATCTCCGCTTGAAGAGAAAACATCTGCAAGAAGAACAAATTTCCTATCGCTACCTTCGAAATCCATACTCTCGAGCAATTCAAGAGCTTCTTCGTCTATTGTCTCAAGTCCCTTATAAGGAAGAATATTTGGAAGTGTAAGATTCTTTAAGCCAGTTCTCTTCCATACAGGAAACTTGTATGTCAGATATTCAGATAGCCTTTTTATTCTCCATTCGTCCAAGAGGTTGTTCCCGCTCGGTTTAAAATCATCGACAGGATAATCAGCAATGTCCATCGTCTTCCTTTGAGGCACTATTGCTCTGAGATTCTGATGACTCAACCTTAATGTCTTTTCTATTCTTTCAACTTTCTCCATTATCTTCACCATCCTTATGATCCATCAGCCTATGGACGATTCTATTTCCATATCGACGAGCCTATTCAACTCGATTGCATATTCAAATGGAAGTTCCTGCACGACTGGCTGTATGAATCCTTTTACAATGAGCCCCTTTGCCTCAAGCTCGCTCAATCCTCTGCTCATCAGGTAGAATATCTGCTCGTCTTTTATCCTGCCGATCTTCGCTTCGTGCCCTACATCTGAGTCGGTGTTGTGTATCTCGATTATTGGTACTGTATCGCTCTTAGACTTATTATCTATCATTAAACCTGTACAGCTGACGCTCGCTTTTGAGTGCTTTGCGTTCTCCATGATCTTTAACAGTCCTCGGTAGAAAGACCATCCACCGCCGATGCTTATGCTCCTTGCATCAACTGTAGAGCGGGTGTTCTTACCTATGTGTATAACCTTTGAGCCAGTATCTATATGCTGACCCGGTCCTGCGAACGATATAGACACGTTCTCAGAGACAGAATTGTCACCTTTGAGTATCGTTGCTGGATAGACCATCGTTTTGTAACTTCCAAACGAACCTGACACCCAGGTCATTACGGCATCATCTTCAGCTATCGCTCTCTTAATCTCCAAATTGAACATATTCTTGCTCCAGTTTTGCATCGTCAGGTATTTGAGCTTTGCGCCCTTTTTGACGTACACTTCAACTGTTCCGACGTGCAGGTTCACAACATCGTACTTTGGAGCAGTACAACCTTCGATGTAAGTTACCTCGCTACCTTCGTCGGCTATTATTACGGTATGTTCGAATTGTCCACCGCCGGGATTTCCAAAAAGGAAGTATGACTGCAGCGGTAGAGGAACTTTCACGCCCTTCGGAACGTACAAGAACGTTCCACCGCTCCACAGAGCACCGTGCAGTGCAGCGTATTTGTTATCCGTTGGTGGAACAAGCTTCATGAAATACTCTTTCAGAAGATCAGGATACTCTTTAACCGCTGTTTCTATATCTATGAATATTACTCCGAGCTTTTTCAGCTCTTCTTTTATGTTCTTGTATATCATTTCGGAATCGAACTGAGCGCCGACGCCAGCTAAGTACTTGCGTTCTGCTTCTGGAATTCCCAGTTTATCGAACGCTTGTTTGATTTCTTCAGGAACTTCCTCCCACGTCGTTGTCTTATTGGCATTCGGTTTAACGTACGGAACTATTTTTGAAAGATCGAGTTCGTCTCTTGTAACGCCCCAGTCCGGTTCGTGCCACTTTTCGAATATATCGAATGATTTAAGCCTGTGTTCTAACATCCAGCTTGGCTCATTTTTAGCCTCGGATATTTCATACACCAACTTCTTGTTGAGCCCTGCAGGAAGTCTCAACGCTGCGGGTACATTGACTTTCAGCTCGAAATTCTCTTTTCTCTTTAATTCGTACAGAAGTTCATGGAGGTCACTCATATTTTCGCCCCCTCATTATGCATTTTGCGAAGAGCCGTTGACTATTGCATAGCCAGTCTCTTCAACTTCATAAGCTAACGACTTGTCGCCCGTGAGAGCAACCTTACCGTCGACGTAAACGTGCACTTTATCAACGTCTAAGTAATTAAGAATCCTCGCGTAGTGGGTTATTATGAGCAGAGAAGTTCCCTCTTCTTTTAGCTTGTTAATCTGAGAAGCGACTATTCTCAACGCATCGACATCAAGTCCAGAATCTATTTCGTCCAATATTAAGAGCTTTGGTTTTAAGAACCTTGCTTGGAGAATTTCGCCCTTCTTCCTTTCCCCACCAGAAAATCCAAGATTTACGAACCTTTCAAGGAACTCAGAAGGAAGAGAAACATCGTTTAATATGGACTTCATCTCCTTATCGAGCTGGAAGAAAGTCTTATCTTCTCCGTGGAGTTTTCTGTAAGCTATGAGCAGGAGCTGGTCAAGTTTAACGCCCTCTATTTCGTATGGATTCTGGAATGTCATCATTATACCTCTCTGAGCGCGCTCGTCCGTTCTCAGCTCGAGTATTGATTCGCCCTCAAAAAATATGTCTCCAGAGACAACCTCATATTTCGGATTTCCCATTATCACATTTGCCAGAGTAGACTTTCCAGAACCGTTCGGTCCCATTATTGCGTGCACTTCACCGGGATTAATTTCAAGATTCACACCTTTGAGAATTACCTTATCCGATTCGCTCAACTTCGCCACTAAATCCTTTACTTGCAGAAGCATAAAAGCACCTCCGTATATTCAATTTTATTAGTTACTTAGGTTTTCCTAATTTATTATACCACACCATTCAGAGTTGTAAAGTAGATAACGTACAAATTTTGAATAGAAAGCAGAAAATGGTATAATATTGATATAGAAAAGACTACCTGATTTTAAGGAGGGGAAGGGTATGGAAAAGTCTTCAAAGTTCAACACGATGGTTCTTGTACTTATACCAGTTGCGGTGGGTATAAACTATGCGGGTAAGTTCTTTGCCGAATTGCTCAAGTTACCACTTTGGCTTGATTCGATAGGTACAGTTCTTGCGGCGATGCTTGCCGGTCCAGTTGTCGGCGGAATAAGCGGTGCTATCAACAACATAATATACGGCTTGACGATGGGACCCGTTTCCTTCATCTACGCGCTCACGAGCATAGGTATAGGTGTAGCAGCTGGTTTGCTCTATAAGGGCAAGATGTTTGAGAACGCTCTCAGGGCGCTCATAAGCGGTCTAATTATTGCACTCGTTGCGACGGTTATATCTGTTCCAATCAACGTGATATTCTGGGAAGGACAGACAGGCAATGTTTGGGGAGATGCACTCTTTGCGTTTCTGAGATCAAAGAATGTGGGTATATGGCCTGCTTCGTTCTTCGATGAGCTTGTTGTTGACCTTGTCGATAAGGTACTCACCGTCTACATAGCATTTGGAATATTCAAAGCGCTTCCGAAATCGTTGGTAAGCTCGTTCAGAGAAGAATAATCATAAACTTGGGGAGATTAAAAGTTGAAGGTACTGAGTCTTTATGTTGAAAATGATACGCCAGTTCATAAGCTTGCACCTTCCACGAAGCTCTGGTACGCTTTTTCATCAGTTATAATAGCATTCTTATTTAGTTCATTGTGGATAGGAGCAGTGCTCCTATCCATATCTTTATTACTATCTTTAGTAGCAAAGGTATTTCGACATATGTTAAAGCTAATCGGTGCTGTGCTTATCGTTTCTCTTACAATGCTCTTCATACAAGGCATGTACTATCAAGGCAATGAAACACTCGTTTTTTCGCTTTGGAAGTTTCATTTTTACAAAGAGGGTCTGATTCACGCTTTATTATTGATACTCAGGGTTTTCAACATGATAGTTTCGTTTGGAATATTGATTCTCACAACCAAACCTTCTGATTTGGTTACGGATCTTGTTCAAAACGGACTTTCACCGAGATTTGGATACGTCTTGTCTTCTGTTCTTCAAGTCATACCCCAGATGATTTCAACATCCTACACGATAATAGATGCGCAGAAATCAAGGGGACTCGATACAGAAGGTAGTGTTTTAAAAAAATTGAGAGCGTTCTTCGCACTCATAGGACCTCTCGTTTTGAGTTCGCTTGTGGAGGCACGTGAGAGGGCGGTAGCTATCGAACTGAGAGGCTTCAGCATTGAAGGGACAAGAACATTTGTAAACCCTGTTGTTGAGAGCCATGCTGATAGATGGATAAAAATGTTTACAAAGACATTGGTTATATTTGCAATTGCATGGAGGGGCTTGTTGTGGATAATCCAAAGATAGTTGTTGATAACTTGAGCTATCGCTATCCAACTGCGCAGAGGTTTGCCATAGAGAATATCTCGTTTAGCGTTTCAAAAGGTGAATTTGTTGGAGTCATCGGGCGAAATGGTTCTGGAAAATCGACATTATGCCTCTCTATATCAGGGCTCGCACCAAAGCTTTTCCGTGGTAAGCGCCTTGGTTCTGTTCTTATCGATGGTGTAGACGTGCTTGAAATGTCAAGGCGAGATGTTATTAAAAAGGTAGGTTTAGTGCTTCAAAATCCTTTTTCACAGATAAGTGGGGCAAAAATGACGGTGTTCGAAGAAGTTGCTTTCGGTCTTGAAAACCTTGGGATCGAGAGAGATGAGATGATTGAGAAAGTTGAAGCCATTTTGAAAAGAGTGGGGCTTTGGGAGAAAAAATTCGAAAATCCATTTGAACTCTCTGGCGGGCAATTGCAGAGGTTGGCAATAGCGAGTATGTTGGTGCTTGAGCCTGAAGTGATAATTTTGGACGAACCTACATCTCAACTCGACCCACAGGGAACTGTCGAAGTCTTCGAGATATTAACCGAGCTGAGAAAAAGCGGTTTCACAATCATTTTGGTTGAGCACAAATTGGAAAAACTCGTGGAATATGCAGACAGAATATTATTCTTAAATGATGGAAAATTAATAGCATACGATGAGCCGGAGAAGGTATTCTCAATGGAAGAGGTTGAGACTTATGGAGTAGGTATGCCAATTTACACGTCTTTTTGCAAAAAGCTGAATATTAGAAATCAAAGCGGATATTATCCGGTGAAGTTTGATGAAACCGTTCAACTGATAAGGTCGCTGAATGGTATAGCATAGACTTAGATTTCAAGAGGTGAACATTACGAGCAGTTTAGAATCTAAATTTGAAAAATCACTGATAACCGTTCAGAATCTGTACTTCACCTACAAAGATGAAGAGTATGTATTAAAAAATATATCCGTTGAAATCGACAGCAGGCCTACTGCAATCGTAGGGCAAAACGGAGCGGGTAAGACAACATTCGTCAAGCTTTTAAAAGGTCTTCTGACACCCTCTAAGGGCGATATTTTTGTCTGCGGTATGAACACAAAGGATAAGACAGTGGCAGAACTTTCAAAAGTCATAGGGCTCGTCTTCCAAAATCCATCAGACCAGATATTCAAAAGCAAAGTGATAGATGAAGTTATGTTTGGACCACTAAACATTTTAAAAGATAAGCAGGAGGCTTACAAAAAGTCTATCAAAGCTCTTGAAATTGTCGGGCTAAATGGCCGTGAGCATGACCATCCGTACGATTTGACACTATCTGAGAGAAAACTCCTCTGTCTTGCATCGGTGCTTGCTATGGAGCCAGACATTCTGATCTTAGACGAGCCAACGATCGCTCAGGATAGGTATTCTGTAAAGAGATTGGGTGAAATTATCCAAGAGCTTATAAAGAACGGAAAGAGTGTTATAACTATCACGCACGATATGGATTTTGTCCTTGAGAATTTTGAAAGAACAATAGTATTTAACGAAGGGATTATAGTCTCAGATGGTGAGACCGAGAAAGTATTGGGCGATGACGAAATAATCCAAAAGTCGCATCTTGAAACACCTTGGATAATAAGATTGAGCAGGGTTTTAGATAGAACACCGAGAAGTATTTTTGAAATTCTTGAGAGAGGTCAAGAAAATATATAAATCATCTAAGGGGGAGTTTTATGAACACTTTCGCTCTTATTTTCGTAGCCGTAATTGTAGTAAGAGCTGTTTGGGATATCTTGCTCGATTGGTTAAATCTCAGGTATACTTTAAGTCCAGCTTCGATTATTCCTGAAGTTTTGAAAGACAAATTGACAATGGAAGATTTTGCAAAGGCGAAGAGCTATTTAAAAGACAGGACCTACTTCGGAATTCTTAGCAAACTTGTGAGCCTTGCTGTTGATTTGGTTCTTATCTTGAAAATTTTCCCGCTGTTAGAGAATGTTGTATCAGCAAAAAGTTCAGTGATACTTCAAGCCATATTGTTCTTTGCTTTGTATTATTTGATCGAGAAAATTGTCGAATTGCCATTCAAGGTTTACTCAACTTTCGTGATAGAACAGAAATACGGATTCAACACCACTACGCCGAAACTATTCGCGAGAGATGAAATAATAAGCACATTGTTGGCAGCTGCAATAGGCTTTCCGATAATTGCTGTAATTATGATGGTTATCAAATATACGGTGTGGTGGTGGCAGCTATCACTATTCGCAATTCTTTTCATTTTATTCTTCTCTTTCATACAGCCCATACTTATAGCTCCGCTGTTCTATAAGTTCTCAAAACTTGAAGATGAAGAGCTTGAAGAGAAGATAAATCAGATACTCAATAGAGCAAAAATCAAAGTTCCAAATATCTTCAAAATGGATGCATCAAGAAGAACTAAGAAGCAAAATGCATATGTTACAGGCATAGGAAAATCGAGAAGACTTGTGTTGTTCGATACAATCCTGAGCTATTCGCATGACGAAATATTAGCAGTTGTAGCACATGAGCTCGGACATCATGTGAGAAGGCACTTGCCTAAGCTAATAATTCTCAACGCTTTATTCATAGCTTTCGTCTTATATCTCACAAACTGGACGTACAACTTTATAAACAGTGCCAAAATTTTTGGAGCATCACAACCATACACAAACTTTGCCTACGCTTTCATATTCATCTCTTCTTTGATGTTCTTCATTGAGCCTTTGGTTAACTTCTTCTCTCGAAAAATGGAGTACGAAGCGGATGAATATTCCGCAAAGCTCTTAGGAACATCCGAGCCTTTGATCTCATCTTTGAAAAGGCTTGTAAAAGAGAATCTGTCCAACCCGAACCCTATGCCTCTATACAAAGCATGGCATTACTCGCATCCGGCTCCAGAAGAGAGAATAAAACATCTTTTGGAGCTGAAAATTTGAAAAGGGGTAATGCGTGTGGCAAGAAGGAGAAAGCAAACCATATCTCTCGGAAGCTTAGTTACAGCGATAATTGTGCTGATTGTTCTTTTCTTACAGCAACAGGGTGAATTCAAAAAAGCAACAGTATTAGAAGTTATAGACGGAGATACAATCAAAGTCAGTATAGCCGGGGAAGAGTACAAAGTCCGGCTTATAGGTGTTAACACACCTGAAACGAAACACCCGGTGAAGAAAGTGGAATATTACGGTCCGGAAGCGAAGGCTTTTACAAAAAAGTTCTTAACGGGCAGAACTGTATATCTTGAATTTGATGTTGGAGAAAAGGATAGGTACGGAAGACTTCTTGCGTATGTCTGGCTCGAGAAACCGAAAGATAGAACAAATGAAGAAATTAGAAAGAAAATGTTCAATGCCATATTGTTGCTCGAAGGGTATGCGCAAGTAATGACAGTTCAACCTAATGTTAAATATGTGGATTATTTTATAGAATACCAACGCGAAGCGAGAGAAAATAACAAAGGATTGTGGGGGTATAACAAGAAGAGAAATAGCAAATAAAGTTGTTGAAAACATTATTCTATCAGTGCTTTGGAATCTGACATTTAAAACGGCCGAGAGCAGTAATATATGTTACATAGAGAATTTGGAACGTTCCACAATGATATGATATAATTTGAGTGTTCCACACTATACCGAGGGAGGGGTAGGATATGAAGAAACTTCTTGTTTTGCTTGTAGCTGTTCTTCTTGTTTCATCGCTTTACGCAGCTCTTGGATTCAAGATCGGAGTTGTTACGGGAACGGTTTCTCAAGGTGAAGATGAGTACCGCGGAGCTGAGGCTGTAGTTAAGAAGTACGGTAAAGAGATCATCCACGTGACATATCCAGACAAATTCATGCAAGAGCAAGAAACAACGATAGCAAGAATTGTGGAACTTGCGTACGACCCACAGGTAAAGGCTATCGTCATATGCCAAGGAGTACCAGGAACAACAGCGGCAATAAGAAGAGTTAAAGAAATGAGAAAAGATATTGTCTTTGTTGTCGGAGTGCCACACGAAGATCCAGGTGTCATCTCACCAGCAGCAGATGTGATTCTTGAGGTTGATACCCCAGGTCGTGGAAAGACGATAGTCGAGCTTGCAAAGAAGATGGGTGTCGAAACGATAATTCACTATTCTTTCCCAAGACACATGAGCTACAAACTCTTAGCTGAAAGAAGAGACATAATGGAAAAGACAGCTAAGGAAATGGGCATAAACTTCGTATTTGTTTCCGCTCCAGACCCACTTGGAGAACAGGGTTTAACAGGTGCACAACAATTCATTCTTGAAGACGTTCCAAGACAACTCGCAAAATACGGTCCAAAGACAGGTTTCTTCTCAACAAACTGCGGTATGCAAGAACCTCTCCAGAAAGCTATACTTAAACATGGCGGTTACTACCTCGAACCATGCTGTCCATCACCAACGCACGGATTCCCTGGAACTCTTGGTATATCCATTCCTGAAGACAAGAAAGGCGATATGACATACATATTGAAAGTAGTCAACCAAAAGATCGTTGAAATGGGCGGTGCAGGAAGATTTGCAACATGGCCAGTTCCAATGAACATGCTCTTTGTTGAAGCAGGCGTGGAAATTGCTAAGAACTTGGTCCAGAAGAAAGTCAGCCCAACAAACTTAAATGGTATAAAACTCATCGTTACAGAAGCCGCAAAGACAAAGTATCCAAAAGCAGCACTTGAGGCAAGAACACTCAGCCCATACAAGAACTACTACATGTTCATCCACAAGTCAGTAATATTTGGGGTTGACAAATTCTAATTCGGTGATCCATATTTAAACCTAAATAGGTGTCGGCATTTTGCCGACACCTTATATTAATAACCGTGCATTAGTTTAACCATTCCGAAGCGGGGAGGTAAGATACCGGATGAGTTATGTGCTTGAGATGAAGGGGATTTCTAAGTCTTATTACGGCAACCAAGTTCTTAAAAACGTTTCCATATCAGTTGGCGAAGGTGAAGTGCTCGGCTTAGTCGGCGAAAACGGTGCTGGTAAGTCGACATTGATGAATATCTTGTTCGGGATGCCTGTCATACATTCAACGGGTGGTTTCGAAGGGGAGATAATTTTCAACGGTCAGAAGGTGAACATCGATTCTCCCTTGAAAGCGATGGAACTTGGAATAGGTATGGTCCACCAGGAATTCATGCTCTTGCCCGGTTTTACAGTAACAGAGAATATCAAGCTCAACAGAGAGATAACAAAACCGAATTTTGTAAGCCAAATGTTCGGTAAAAGGTTAGAGACGTTAGATATGCCCACAATGAGGCAAGAAGCACGAAATGCTTTGGATACTATAAAAATGCACTCAATTGACGAACTTGAGCTAATAGCAAGACTTCCCGTTGCACACAAGCAGTTCGTTGAGATTGCTCGTGAAATCGATAAGAAAAGTTTGAAGCTACTCGTGCTTGATGAACCTACTGCTGTTTTGACTGAATCGGAAGCAGAAAACTTGTTGAATGTAATAAGGTTGCTTTCTGAGAAGGGAATCGCAATAATATTTATATCGCACCGATTACACGAAATTTTGGAGGTAGCGCACAGAATTGTTATACTGCGTGATGGTATGTTAGTAGCAGAAGGGAAGAAGGAAGAATTTACTATTTATCAAATTGCAGAAAAGATGGTTGGAAGGAAAATCGAGAACGTAGAACTTCCGCCAAGAAAAAAAGAAATAGATGAAAAAAATGTCATAATGTCAATAAAGCACCTGAAAGTCCATATGCCTGGTGAAGAAGTCCGCGACTTTTCAATAGATATTCGCGAAGGTGAGATACTTGGAATAGGTGGTCTCGCCGGTCAAGGTAAGCTTGGTGTTGCAAACGGAATATTTGGATTGTATCCAGCCGAAGGGGAAGTAACTTACAATGGGAAAGAGTTCCAGCTTAACTCCCCGTTGTATTCTTTGAGAAATGGAATAGTTTACGTTTCAGAAGACAGAAGGGGTGTAGGATTGCTCTTAGATGAATCTGTGGAGATGAACATAGTTGCGACGGCAATTTCTGCATTCAATATGTTCACAAAGAAGTTTCTCGGATTAACAATTTACGATAGAAAGGCTATTCGCGAACATGCTGTAAAACTCATTCATGAGCTTGACATACGCTGTAAAGGACCAACGCAACCTGTGAGGAGGTTGAGCGGTGGTAACCAGCAAAAAGTCTGTCTGGCAAGAGCATTCACCCTTAATCCGAAATTGCTCTTCGTTTCTGAGCCAACGCGCGGTATTGACGTTGGTGCGAAGAAACTCGTTTTGGATTACCTTGTCAAATTGAACCGCGAGCATGGAATTACAATAGTTCTCACATCGAGTGAATTAGCAGAGCTCAAATCGATATGTGACAGAATTGCCATCGTGGCAGAAGGAAAAGTTTCCGCTATCCTTCCACCAACAGCATCCGATGTTGAATTCGGTCTTGCAATGGCTGGAGAGGTAAAGGAGGTAAATGTAAAATGAGCGATACAAGAGCAAGTATTAAGAACATATTCACGAGCTTGAAAAAACTTGATTTGCCAATAATTGTTATCGTAATCTTCCTATTGTCCTTATTTGTTTTGGCTGGCATCACGAAGGTTTCTATATCATCGCTTTTAAACGACTCACTTGTGAGGATAGGAATGAATGGTGTATTAGTGCTCGCAATGTTGCCAACTATAAGAGCTGGAATAGGTCCGAATTTCGGTTTACCTGTTGGGATAATTGGTGGATTACTTGGTATGCTTATAGTGATGGAAAATCAAATAACAGGCCCAGCTGGGTTCTTCATAGCTATTGCAATTTCTATAGCGTTCAACTTAGGTTTTGGTTTGATATACGCATGGTTGCTCGATAAGGTTCGCGGTCAAGAGATGATGGTTGAGACGTATGTTGGATACTCAATAGTTGCGTTTATGTCAATCATGTGGTTAGTCCTACCATTTTCGAGCCCAGAGATGGTATGGGCTATAGGAGGAAAGGGTTTAAGGTATACGCTTACCCTGCAGAACTACTTTGACAAAGTTTTGAACAACTTCTGGCGCTTCAAAGTCTTTGGAGAATTCTACTTTCCAACCGGTTTGATACTCTTCTTTGCGTTTATGTGTTTTGTGGTATATCTATTTTTCAAAACAAAGTCCGGTCTTGGGATAGATTTGGTTGGTCAGAACGAACTTTACGCGATTAGTTCCGGTGTAAAACCGAAAAAGGCTCGGAGAAATGCTGTAATACTTTCAACAGTCTTAGCAGGTATAGGTATTATAGTTTACGCTCAGAGCTACGGATTTGTCCAGCTGTATCAAGCACCTCTATTCATGACATTTCCAGCAGTTGCCTCAATCCTTATAGGTGGAGCTTCTATAAGGCGTGCATCAATTACTAATGTTGTCTTAGGAACTATTGTCTTCCAAACACTGCTTACCGTTTCGCTTCCTGTACTCAGCCAAGTTACCAGAGGTGACATCACCGAGGTAATGAGGTTGATAGTGAGTAATGGTATGATACTCTACGCGCTGACAAGAGCTCCAAAGGAGGCGAACTGACATGGAAAAGAACGCAGGAAAAGTTGTAAAATCAATTTTAATAAGCAATATAGTTCCGATAGTCTTCTTCTTACTAACACTCGGTGCTGTGCTTGTCGCGAAAATTCCACCACTATTTTTACTTTCTGAGATAGCTAGACGACTCAGCAGAAACACATTCTTGGTCCTTGCGCTGATTATACCCGTCGTAGCTGGTCTTGGTCTCAACTTCGCAATCGTGCTCGGAGCGATGGCTGCGCAAGCTGCTATGTTCTTTGTCGTGGACTGGAACATCACGGGCCTAAAAGGTGTTCTCCTTTCAATGCTCATAGCAGGTGTTCTATCGGTATTCTTAGGTTGGCTCGTGGGTAAAACACTTAACAGAGCCAAGGGAAGAGAAATGATAACATCGATGATTCTCGGCTTTTTTGCAAATGGTGTTTACCAGCTCATATTCTTGTTCTTCATCGGCTCTCTGATTCCATTCTCAAAGACAGATATACTCCTTCCGCAAGGCGTTGGGTTGCGCAACACAGTTGATTTGTATGGTGTATTAGATGGGGCGCTTAACAACATATGGGTTGTTAACATCAAATTTATCAATTTCTACATGGTTCCACTGCTCATAGTCGTTGGTCTGTGTTTGTTTATAACATTCTTGCTAAAAACAAAGCTCGGTCAGGATTTCAAAGCAGTTGGACAGGACATGCACATTGCGAGGACATCTGGTATAGACGTTGATAAGACGCGTATAATAGCGGTAATCATTTCAACCGTATTAGCAGCTATCGGGCAGGTTATCTATCTTCAGGACATAGGAACGATAAACACGTACAACAGTCATGAGCAGATAGGACTGTTCTCAATTGCAGCGCTGTTAGTTGGCGGTGCTTCGGTGAGAAAAGCGAGCATATGGAACGCAATAATCGGTGTTATACTTTTCCACGCACTCTTCGTTGTCGCACCGAGCGCTGGAAACAAGCTCTTCGGTCAGCCTCAGATTGGAGAATTCTTCAGAGAATTCGTGGCATATGCAGTTATCGCATTCGCACTTGCAATGCACGGATGGAGGGCAAGGAAGGCAAAGCACTGATACGCACGCAAAGATTTATATCAGGGGGATGAAAATCCCCCTTTTTCTTTCAAAGCTATTTCAATGCTGTTATGTGCCAAGGAGGAGGAACTAACCATGAAAAATCTGTTTGAGACTTCCGATGGGACAAGAATTGAGTACGAATATACCGGGATAATAAATCAAGATACGCACTCAGAAATTCCGTTGGTGTTTTTAAATGGCATATTCATGCATTATGAGAGTTGGAAGATTTTGACTAAAGGTATGAACGAGAAAGTTCCGGTGCTTTTCCATAACTTTCGATGCCAGTGGGGTTCTGGATGCAACGATACAAAAAAGTGTTCTTTTGAAAGACACACTTTAGATTTAAAAGAACTTCTTGATTTTCTTGGAATAAAGAAAGCGAAGATTGTTGGCACTTCATATGGCGGGGAAGTAGGAATGCTATTTGGTTATATGTTCCCTGAGTACGTTGATTCAATGATGATAATAACCTCCACCGCTCGAACAGATTCTGTTATGGAAGTTAAGGCTCTCAGATGGAAAGATGGTGCTGCAAGCGAAGACCCCCAAATATTTGTGAGAAACTGGTTAACGGATGTGTACAGCGAAACGTACATAAGTTCATTTGAAAACTTAGCTAATATCATCTCATCAAGACTCCAAGGTTTCAACTACAGGGGCGCAGTTAGGCTACTCGAAGCTTTCTTTGAGCTGAACAAGTATGATTTGCTTGAAAAGGTGAGGGAATTTCAATTTTCCGTGCTCATAGTTTCGGCTGAATACGATGGCATAAAGCCAAAAAGATTCAGTGAGGAGATATATCAAAACATAAAGAAATCTTTGCACATAACGATTCCAAACTCAGGACATGCGGTGGTGGTTGAGAAACCAAGAGAGGTGGGATATCTAATAAGAACATTTGCAACTGGTGAGCTTTATTAGGTTTATTCTCTAAAGAGAGGACCGTACAAATCTTTAACTGTATCATCTAAGAGATTTTTGGTAGAATCATCTTTCTTGAGGAAAATCCTTTTCAGATCCGGATTTATTTCTTGGCTCGGATTTTCCCAAGGCTTCAGGCCACAGAATTTTCTGTACTCGCCGGATATCCACAAGTACTTGTGCATATCAGAAACGGTAGTTTTGAAGTCCAGTGAATGAAGGAGCATGTAGAAATCGTGATAAAAATCTGCATACGAACCGTATTTCTTTGCTTCTTCATGAAGATGGTACGCTACCATTTTAGTCACAAAGGAATTATATATTGGAAACTTCTCGCTCAAGAAGTTGTGTGCGAATATAGATGTGAAGCTGATGTAGTGTTTTGATTTGCCATCGTCTCCATTGCTTTTTAGGACTATTAAAGATAATTTATCAACAAAATCAGGTTCCAAATTTATGCCATCGCTTGCGACGACTTCTGAAATGTGCTTAGCGACATCGAGCGTTCGAAAGATATTCGTGTTGTACAAAGAATTTACAACAGCCACTTTTACCAAACTTGACTGCAATGAGAAATCTGGAAATGTGTTTCGAATTTTCTTCAGAGCTTTATCAATGTTTTGGAAATCCTCAACACTTTCATACAACTTCACTGCCGATTCAACTTGTTCTTTCAGCACCTGAACCACACTTATCACCTCTTGAAGTTTCTAATGCAATTTTATACCAAAAACGTTCAATTAGTGCCAAAAATTTTAGATGAATATACAAATAAAAAGCGGGGCGAAATACCCCGCTTTGCCATAAATCATTTTAGAATACTCACTTAATTATCTCTTCCCAAGCTTTGTTGTAAAGGTCGATTGCTTCACCTATGTAGTCTATAATCTCGCAATTTGCCAGTTCTTCGACTGTGTAAAGTGGTTCAACCTCTTGGTAATTTACAGCATCAGCAACAGGTGATGGAATCATGAGGAAGTCGGCGATTTTTGCAGCTACCTCAGGTCTCAGTATGAAGTCGATGAACTTATACGCAAGCTCTTTGTTCTTGGCATCCTTTAATATAACCATACTGTCTATCCAGAGCGTTCCACCTTCTTTTGGAACGAAGAACTCAAAATTCTCCATTCCTTCTTCCGGAATTAGCTGGAAGACATTTTCAGGATAACCGTGTACAACCCAGAACTCACCGTTCACAACGCCTTGTGCGTAAGTTGTAGCGTCGAATTTCACGATATTCTTCTTCCAGTTCAATATTACTTCCTTAGCTTTTTCTATCTCTTCAGGATTTGTTGTGTTTACAGAATATCCTAAGTATTTCAACGCAGCACCGAAAACTTCGCGCATGTCGTCGAGGAGTGTAATTTTGTCTTTTAAATCTTCCCTTTCGTATATACTCCAAGATTTTTCGTATTCTTTTAAGTAATTCTTATTAACAATTAAACCCGTCGTTCCCATCATGTAAGGAACAGAGTATTCGTGGTTAGGATCGTACGTTGTCTTTGAAAGGACAACTTCGGACAAATTTTTGAAGTTCGGGATTTTGTTCAAATCGAGCTTTTCGAGCAATCCTTCATTTATCATCATCTTAACGTGGTCTCCGGACGGGAAAACTATATCGTATCCAGAACCACCGGATTTTATTTTTGCAAACATCTCTTCGTTTGATGCGTAGGTATCGTATATGACTTTACAGTTGTACTCTTTTTCAAACTGCTCAATAACTTCTTGAGGAATATAATCTGCCCAGTTGTATATGCGAAGTGTCGACTGTCTGTTGCACGCGTTTAAAACAAAAACCACCAACACGAAGAGCGCCACAAAGAGTACCAACTTAACAACGCGGTTTATCCTTTTCATCTCACTCTCAACCTCCTTCTTCTAATGTTTGATGTTCACTTTTGAATTATATCATGAACGGACTTTGTTTTGATTCTTCTTTTTAATCTCTAAGAGCTTGTCTAAAACATTCGCTCGAATCTCCACTATATCGCCAGGGTTTGGAACAAGGGTGATATCAACAGGTCCATGACTTATCCGTATCAGATTGACCACAGGATTACCAATTGATGAGAACAATCTTTTGACTTCATGTTTTCTGCCCTTTATCATTGTTACCTTTACAATCGAATAATCTTTATGCATCTCAATTACAACAGCATTTTCACACTTTAAGAAGTCTCCGTTGTCTTCAATCCCATTCCTCAACTTTTCCAAATCTTCTTTCTTAACCTTTCCTCGCACTTTGGCAACGTAAACCTTTTCCACGCCGTACCTTGCACTCGTGAGTATGTTTATTAGATCTCCATCATCAGTTAATATAACCACTCCTTCTACATCCTTGTCCAACCTTCCAACTGGCTTGAGATGGTTCAAATGCTGTAGATTCTTTTCCTGCAAGAGCGTTGCTACTGTGTGCTTTTGTTTTGGGTCGGAAAGTGTTGTTGAGTATCCTTTAGGCTTGTGGAGTACATAGTACGAGTAATCTTGATTTCTATCATCGAACGTGTAATTCTTATTTTCCACTTGCACTTTATCACCAAAATTAACCTCGTACCAAGGCTCAAAAACTTGTTTTTCATTTACAGAGACTTCACCATTAAATACAAGCTTATCAGCCATTCTTCGCGAATAACCCTTCGACTGAAGGAACTTTTGAAGTTTCATAATTTACTCCTTTCAGTTTAAATAAAGGGATTATAGAACCTACCATGGTTTACGAACATGCCGATAAGTACCGAAATCAATAATACCATTCCAGATATGACGAGGGCTACGTAATCTTCCTTTCTTAATTTCTTCGTCGTATACCATGTTCTTTTTTTGTGCTTTCCAAAACCTCTCAAATCCATTGCATTGCTTATTTTTTCAACTCTTTCGAGGCTTGAAAATATGAGAGGTATCAAAATCAAGAGAGAATGCTTAAATCTATCCTTGAACTTCGCTTTATATGATAGGTCAACGCCTCGGGCTTGCTGTGAAAGGCTTATATCTGTGTATACCCTCTGAACATCTGGGAAATACCTCAAAGTTAGTGCGAATGCGTACGCTACCTTATAGTGAACGCCTATCCGGTTAAGCGATGAAGCAAGCTCGCTCGGGTTTGTTGTGAAAAGGAATATCATACCGAGCGGTATGACCGAAATGTATTTCAGAAACTTCGTTGTCTGGTAGAATATCTGCTCGAGCGTGACGACGTATCTTGAAGATAGCTCAAAAAGAACATGGCTCGTTCCGAATATCTTAACTCCTTCAGTAGGTGCGAAAAGAAAAGTTATAAATTCGTTCAAGAGCAAGAAGATGAAAACATACAAGAACATTGTCTTTACCTTTGAGAACTTTATCTTTGCTACCTTCATCAGTGCAAACGAGAATATCAGTATGCCGACGATTACTCTAATATCGTACGTGTACATAACTGCCGAGGTGAGAACCAAAAAGGATATGAGTTTCGTCAATCCAGATAGCCTGTGTATAAAAGTTTCTTCAGATGTGTACATTATCAGCTTTTCTTGCATGGCTCTTTCTCACCGTCCTGTCGTAATCTATGAAGTGCTGGACGAACTCTGAAGTCTCGTTTATTCCGACGATGTTTGCTAAAGAGTACAGCGAAGTCTCTTTCAAATTCGCCTTTTCGATAACTTCAAAATTCGTAAGTATCTTCGACGGTTCATCGTTTGCCACGATTTCACCATCTGCAAAAACGACAGCTCTGTGCGTGTATTCCATTATCAAGTGCATGTCGTGGGTTATAAGTATGATTGTTATCCCGTTCGAATTGAGCTCGGCGAGGAACTCCATAATTTCGGAATAGTGGCTGAAATCTTGCCCAGCAGTTGGCTCGTCCAAAATGATTATCTTCGGATCTAACGCAAGAATCGAAGCGATTGTAACTCTCTTCTTTTGTCCATAGCTGAGTGCAGAAATGGGCCACTTAATAAACGGCTTAAGTCCGCATATTTGGGCAACTTCGTCCACTTTTCTCTCAATCACATCCTCCGGAACTTTTCTGAGCCTCAGCCCGAGCGCTATCTCATCGTACACGATAGGTTTTGTTATCATCTGGTTAGGATTCTGCATCACAAAACCTATGAACTGAGCTCGCTCTTTTATCGTCATATTGTTCAAAATCTCGTTTTTGTAGATGATCTTTCCTGAATCTTCCTTTACAAAGCCACAGAGCACCTTTGCAAATGTCGATTTTCCGGCACCGTTCTTTCCAACTATCGAAATCATCTCTCCGTCTTTTATTTCAAGATTTATATTCTTCAGAACAGGCTTACCTCTTTCATAAGAAAAGTTCAGATTTTCTACCCTTAGAATAGGCTCTGATTCATCGGTCATTTTTTGAACATCCTTTGAATTGCTGTTAAACCACTTTCTAACATTTTCCTTTTCTTTATCTGGAAGGCTTAAAGTGGATATGTAGCCCGGTTTAATTTCTTTAGAAATCTTTAAACCTGAGTACTTCAAAGCAGATACGTACAGCGGTTCTCTTAATCCAGCGCTTGACAATACATCGCTTTCCATCAATTCGTGCGGATTTGAGTCGAATATTATCCTTCCGTCCTTTAGTACGATAACCCTGTCAATTTCCCTGTGGAGCACATCCTCTAATCTATGCTCAACAATTATTACTGTCTTACCAGTTTTGGTATGGAGTTCATCTATTATCTCCATAGCTTTCTTAGCAGTTGCAGGATCGAGGTTTGCCAACGGTTCGTCGAACAAGAGTACATCGACGTTATCAACAAGCACACCTGCAATTGTTGTTCTTTGTTTCTGCCCACCGGATATTTCAAACGGTGAATGGTTCAAAAATTTCTCCATTCCGACCATCTTCGCTGCTTCTTCGACTCTTTTTTTCATCTCTTCGTGCGGCACGTTATCGTTCTCTAAAGCAAAGGCTATATCTTCGCCGACAGTAAGTCCTACGAATTGAGCGTCGGTATCTTGGAGGACTGTTCCAACGATTTTCGATAATTTAAAAATATCGAGTTCTCGCGTTTCAAAACCTTTGATTTTCAAGCTACCAGTTATTTCACCTTTGTAAGCGAAAGGAATGAGCCCGTTGAGGCAGTGGACAAGAGTACTCTTTCCACTCCCGCTTGGACCCAGTATCAGTACCTTCTCGCCCGGGAATATCTTGAGGTTAATATCGTACAGCGTCGGTTCAGACTGAACGTGGTACCTAAACGTGAAGTTTTTAAATTCTATAATCGGTTCCACTTTTTTATTCCTCCTACGCAAGTTAGACATCTTCTTAATTTCTTTACGAACATATAATACCACCGTGGCATTCTCAGTTCAATATATGCATATATACAAGTAGATAATTTTTCACCATTTAGACGATTTGGTGTGTAGAATACTAGGAAGGTGTGCTAAAATATTATATCGCCGATAATATATAGACAATTTAGAAAGCTCAAAGGAGCTGACGTTTATGTCAGAAAGGAGCGAAGAGTTACTTGGTAAGGAGATTAAGTCTGTAAAAATTACCGTTAATGAAGGTGCTGTAGAAAAACGGTTTGGCTTCTTTAGAAAAGCAATCATAAATTATTTTAAATTAGCTAAGAACATACTCAAAACGTATGGAAGTCTCAAGGTTGTCGAAGGTGATTTTCAAAGCGCTGATGCAGAGCTGATAGTAGAAACGAAGGAGTTACCAAACAAGATAGAAGGAACTGTAACATTAAAGGTATCAGGTAACGCACAAAAATTCAGATTTTCTATTGAAATCCCTCCCGCAGGCTCAAAAAATCTGCCTACCTACGAATTCGAATCCGTTATCTTCGAAATCCTCGGCATAGTGAAAGGCATTGAAGTCTTGCTTCCACTTCTCAAGGATAAAGATTCCGATAAAAGAAAAGCTATCATAAAGGCGCTTGGTAACATTGGTGATCCGAAGGCCGTCGAATCACTTGCAAAGTCTATGTCCGATACGGATCCGACAGTCAGAAAAGTCTTAGCAGAAGCTCTTGGTAAGATAAACGATCCCAGCGTAGTCGGATTGCTTGTCTTATTCTTGAGAGACGAAGATTATGTAGTGCGTGTAGAAGCGAAAATAGGTATCTTCAACGCGCTAAAGGCAGGGTTACCTGTTAATGAAGTACTCTTCATGGCACTAAAAGATAAGAATATTGAAGTTCGAAAATCGTTAGTTGAAATCCTCGGCAATTTGAACACTTCAAACGTTGTTGCTCCTTTAGTCGAAGCACTCGATGATGATGATATGAGCGTTCGGTTAAAAGCCGTTCAGGCACTTGGGAATATAAGAGCGCCGAAGGCTGTAGATGCCATTGAGAAACTGTTGAAGGACAAGAGTGCTGATATAAGATTGGCAGCCGTGCAAGCTTTAAATTCAATAGGAAATCCAAAAGTATTCGATTCACTTGTCGAATTGCTGGGAGATAAAGATTGGAAAGTTCGAAAAGCGGTGGTTGAAGCTCTTGGGAATATTGGACATCAGAGAGCGATTGATTACCTCGAAGAGGCACTAAAAGACGAAAACCCGAGTGTGAGAAGAGCTGCTGTTGAAACACTTGGAAACGTATGGGATAAAAGGGTTACGAATATACTCGTTAATGCTTTAAAAGATGAAGATTCTTGGATAAGACTTAGCGCTGCAAAGGCTCTTGCGAATATGAATGATCCATCTTCTGTGCCATCGCTTATTGATGCACTCGTTGATCCAATTAGTAATGTTCGAATAGCTGCTGCGGAAGCACTTGGGATGATAGGCGATGAAAGAGCTGTTGGCATGCTTATCGAAAAATTGAAAGATGATGACTGGAAAGTGCGAAAGGCAGCTGTTGAAGCGCTTGGGAAAATTCGCGATGTATCGTCTGTAGATTCTTTGATTGAGGTGGTAAGAAATACTGCTGAAGAAATAAATGTGCGCGAAGCTGCGGTGGATGCTATTGGAAATATAAGAGAAATGATAGCTACGGAAGCCCTCGTTGATATGTTGAATGAAGAAGATGTCAAGATTCGAAAAGCTGCGGTTGAAGCGCTTGGGAAGATTGGAGATATAAGGGTTACTGGAGTGATTGCTGAAATTTTGATGGATGAACAGGAAGACTTAGCAGTTAGAGAAGCCGCAGCAAAAGCGCTTGGAAAAATCGGGGAAGATGAAGCTGTTGAGCAACTCGTTAGTGTTCTGAAGGAACGAGATCTGGCGATTAAAAAGGCAGCTGTGTGGGCTCTTGGCGAAATTGGATCTGAAAAAGCCGTGACGGCTCTTATCGAAAAAATTAATGATACAGACAAAGGTTTAAGACTTGCTGTTATTGAATCGCTTGGAAAAAGCAAAAATTTTAGAACAGTTCAGCCATTGATTAATTTACTAAATGACAAAGAACCGGAGATAAAAGAGGCTGCGGCACAAGCGCTTGGGAATATTGGAAGTGAAAGTGCGATAGATGCATTGATTCAATTGCTGAATGACGAAGATGGTAGCGTCAGAAGGAGTGCGGCTTGGGCACTTGGAGAGATACGTTGTAGCAAGGCATCGGACGCGCTTGCAAAAGCTTTAAGAGACGAAGAACCAACAGTAAGGATGGCAGCAGCAGATGCACTTGTCAAGTTAGGCAATAACACTGCTTTTGAGCAACTTCTACTCATTACGCTCCAAGACAAGACTTCATCAAAATACGGCGAATTGCAAAAATCCTTCCAAGAATCTGTGGACTTTGGGAATGTATTAGATACCTTTTTGACATTCGATCAAGAGAAAAATGTACAAAAACGCTCTCGTGCATGGGACGAAAAGACTCTCGAAACGCTCATTTTAACATTAGAAGACGAGACACTGGATGAAGAAATGCGTAGAAGAGCGGCGGTTATACTGGGCGAAATGGGAAATCCGAAAGCTATAGAGGCATTGGTTAGGCTGTCCAAAAACAGAAACGATGTGCTTCGTGAAGCAGCAGCGTGTTCTCTTGGAAAAATAAAAACACCCGAAGCAATTAGACACTTGATACCCCTTCTAAACGACAAAGTTGTCAACGTACGGAAAGCCGCTGCTTGGTCCATAGGTGAGGTTGGAGGTCCTGGAGCTATTGATATATTATCGAGAGCTCTAAAAGACAGCGACTCATCCGTCCGAAAGGCTGTTGTGGGTGCATTTGGAAAAATAAAAGACACAAAGATAATAGACTACCTTATCTTAGCCTTGAACGATGAAGATTACCAAGTTCGGAATGCAGCAAAGATTGAACTTCAACAAGCTATTAAATCAGGACTTTCAGTAACAGAATCGCTTTTACGGGCAGCAAAGTATGGAAACATGGATACACGTATAACAATTGCAGAAATCCTTGGAAACGTTCACGACACTAAAGCTGTTGAGGTACTTATCGACTTGTTAAAAGACGAAGATTCCAATGTAAGAAAAGTAGCAATAAAATCACTTGGCGAGATAGGGGACTTAAAAGCTGTTGAGCCGCTCTCTCGATTAATACAAGATAGAGACGCCAGTGTACGCCTTGCAGTGGTTCAAGCTCTCGAGAAGATAGATGATATCTCAATAATAGAACCACTCATAAAAGTGCTGAAAGACGAGAATAACGATATCCGTTTAATTGCCATCAGGACACTTGGTAGAACAAAGGACAAAAGAATAATAGAACCTCTTGGACAACTCTTAAAAGACAAGGATCCTAATATAAGTCTATCAGTGATAGAAGCTTTGGCATCGATAGATAGCGAAAAAGTTTCTGAACTGCTTACTGATTCGTTGAAAGATGAAGAATGGAAAATTCGCAAAGCTGCTGCAGAAGCACTTGGGAAAATTAAAGATCGGAAAGTAGTAAATAGTCTTATTGAAGCTTTAAAAGACGAAATTCCAACCGTAAGAATTGCAGCTGCTGAAGCGTTGGGGGCTATAGGAGATTCTGGAACAATTGATGCACTCAGCGAACTGCTAAAAGACAATGACTCGTGGGTTCGGTTGGCTGCTATAGAGGCTATTGGAAAAATAGGCGATTGGACCGCTGTAGAAATTTTAAAGGAGGCCTTAAAAGATTCGTCTCCAAACGTGAGAAGAGCTGCTGCCGAGGCGCTTGGAAAAGTAGGAGATGTTAGTGCTGTACCTCTGCTTGCCGAAAAACTAAAAGATGAGGACTGGAAAGTTCGAAAAGCAGTAATCGAAGCGTTGGAAAATATTAACGACATGAGCGCAGTTGAACCACTAATCGAAGTGTTGAAAGATGAGAATTTCGAAGTTCGAAAATCTGCTATTGAGGCACTTGGCAAGATAGGAGATTACGCTGCCTTAGATGCTTTCGAAGTTCTTCTTCTTGACAGCAACCCGGATATTCGAAAGATTACTACGCAATCGATTCTGAAAATAGGCGGCCCGAAGGCGGTAGAAGCTCTCCTTACAGCTTTAAAAGATCCTGATCCGGATGTTAGACTCTTAGCTCAAGAAGGACTCTTTCAGATATCAGATTTCAGCGTCGTGCATTTGATTAGGAAATTACTCAGAGACGAAGAGCCGAACATAAGGTGGCTTGCTATCCAAATTCTTCGAAAGATTGGTGGGGCAGGAGTGGTCGAGCCACTTATCGAAGCATTGAACGACGAAATATTCAGTATCCGATGGTCAGCGGCAGAGGCGCTCGGTGAGGTGGGTGACCCAAAAGCTATTGGACCTCTCTCTGCATTGCTGAGGGATAAGGATTACGCGGTTCGCAGAACTGCAGCTGAGGCTATAGGAAACATAGGTGGAGAACATGCACTAAACATACTTGCTGAAGCTTTAAATGATGAAAATACAGAAGTTCGTGGCGCAGTTATTTGGGGTATCGCAAAGGTTCGTGCTTTAGATGAAGATATCGCGTATAACTTACTTTGCAAAGGGATCAAAGATGAAAGTACTTACGTGCGTAAAGAAGCAATAAAGGCTTTAGGTAGCAAACGTGATAGAAAATCGGTAGAAGCAATCCTTCAAGCTTTGGAGGATAAAGATGAAGGTGTTTGCAAGACTGCGTTACAAATCCTTGAGGAAATAACCGGTCAGAAATTTGGTCTGAACTATTCAGAATGGAAGAAATGGTGGGAGGAACATAGAGAAGAGCTTGATGATTAAATGAAAACCCCCAGCGCACATACCTGCTGGGGGTTAATACTTAGAAAATCATCAACCTTTATTGTGCCTTTTTTAAGCTGCCCTTCTTTGGTTTGGTCGCGACATAAGCGAAGATAAGCAACGTACCTATCACACCAGCGCTGATGATGTTCATAATTGCGGCTGTGACACCTTGGATGAAAACCTTATCCGCTGGCTCTGCATATATCACTATGTCGAGCACAGGTGCTATGACGAGCCAAGATATAGCATTGGCAATTATTTGGAAAAGATTCACTTTCAGTGCATCCTTAAAGGTGAATTCCCCTTCTTCAAGCTTTGTGAACTTATAACCCAATCCGAATATGAAACCAGCTATACCGCTTGCGATAACCCAGCTCCACCACGGAGAACCATACTGGATCGCATCGCTGAGCGCATGTCCAATGAAAGCTGAAAGCCCACCTGCAATAGGACCGTAAAGAGTAGCTAAGAAGAGTGCAAAACCGTAAGCAGTTTGGAAACTCGTCTGTGGAACTGGTGATGGGATCTTAACGAACATGAACAGAAGCATAAAGATCGCAGCACCAATACCAGACGCTACCACCGTGGCGGTTGAGAACTTGAAGAGCTTTTTCATGCCTGATGCCTCCTTTTTAACATGGATTAATTAATGTGACGCACACCTAAATATTATACCATATATCACGTTCAAGTAATCTTTTTGAACGTGATATTGTATAATCACAATGACAAGTAGTGTGCGAACAGAATACGGTTAAAGCCAAGTTGATGGCATGCCAATTGTTTCGTTTATTTACATTGCTACCATTTCTACGAAGTCTACGGTATCCTGTTTCCCGCGGCGCTGTAGAGTTCGTACCATTCTTGTCTTGTTAGATTAACTCCGACCGCTTGGGCGATTTTTCTAAGCCTCTCTGCACTCGTCGTGCCGACTATCGGTTGAATTTTCGCAGGGTGCCTCAGAATCCATGCTGTTGCAATAGCCTCTTTTGAGACGTTATATTTATTTGCAAGTTCTTCGAGCTTCAAGTTTAGCTCTGGGAATTGGGGATCGTCTATGAACACGCCCTGTATGTTACCTTGTTCGTTTCCATACTGGAACGGTGACCATGCCTGAATCGTTATTCCTTTGAGCCTGCAGTACTCGAGCACTTCTCCGTCTCTGTTAACCGACTGCGGGAACTTCGTATTAGTGAATATGCCAAAATCAATCATCCCCGTGTTTGTCAAACTTAGCTGGAGCTGGTTTGTGAGCAACTTGTAATTCAACGCACTGCTTAGCAATTCGATCTGCATCGGATTGAAATTGCTCACGCCAAAGTATCTGACTAAACCTTTTGAGTGTAAATATGAGAATGCTTCTGCAACTTTTTCTGGCTCCATCAACGTATCAGGACGGTGGAGCAGGAGTATGTCGATATAGTCTGTTTGCAATCTTTTCAGAGCTTTTTCAACAGATGTGACGATGTGTTCTTTCGATAAATCGTAGAATCCATTCCTAATTCCGCACTTGGTCTGGATTATTATCTTGTCCCTCGATATTTTCAGATTCTTCACAACCTGTGCGAACACTTCTTCAGATTTACCAGCACCGTATATATCCGCATGGTCAAAGAAATTTATTCCAAGTTCTAAAGATGTTGAAACAAGCTCCTCAATGCTATTCAGCGGTTTATTCCAGATTCTCATACAACCGAGGCCAATAACGGAAACTTCCAATTCGTTGCCAAGTTTGAGTTTCTTCATAAGTTTCACCTCCAAAGTATGAAAGTATCAACTCAATTATACAACTTTAATATGTTACAATCTAATTCACTGTATGCCAAATTAAAAATAATTCTGTGCTAAAATTGAATGTGAAATATATACTTTTGCCGAAATTTTTAGCGAGGTGATAATATGGAAATTTTGCAAAATCAACAAAACCGCTCCGTAGCTGAAATAGTAAGACAGAATCCAAATTGTAATTACTTCATCTCAGCCTCTGCGGGTACCGGAAAGACTTACACACTCACAAATTACTACATTGGCATATTAGAACATTACGAACAAGAAGGAAAAAGCGACATTGTCGACTCAATTGTTGCCGTTACGTTCACGAACAAAGCCGCAAATGAGATGAAAGACAGGATAATGAAAGAGATTCAGAAAAAACTTACAGCGGTTGACCCAAATTCAAAAGAATACAGATACTGGAACGAAGTTTACCGCAATATGTCAAGGGCCATCATCTCAACGATAGACAGCTTCTGCAGAAGAGTTTTAATCGAGCAGAATGTGGAAGCCGGTGTTGACCCGAATTTCAAGATAATAAACGAACTGAAGATGCTCAGGATAGTTGATAAAGCAACGCAAAAGGCAATACAGATTGCATTTGAAGTATACGACTTGAAAGACGGCGAGAGAATTGCGGATAAGTTATCTCCCTTCTTGTACGGTCTCACAACAGAAAGAAGAGAGCGAATAGAAGAGCTTGTAAAGGACTTGGCAGAGAGCAAAGATGATATATTCCATCTTTTCAACATCTTTGGAGATGTGTTCAAGGTTAAGGAGAAGATAGAAGAAGTTGTCAGGAGCTGGAGGTTGGAGCTCAACGATTCAAAAGTAAGCGAAAGGCTACTTGAAGTATTTGAAGAGGCCGGAGGCGCATTGAGGGCGTTTAGAAACATAGCACTCATCGCCGCTGAATTCTACGAATCTGAAACGATAGACAACTTCGAATACGACTTCAAAGGCGTGCTCGAGAAAACGCTGAAGGTCTTGGAAAAACCGAGCATAAGAGAATACTACCAGAAGAGGTTTAAATACATCATAGTCGATGAATTTCAAGACACGAACGACCTCCAAGAAAGGATATTCGACTTAATACATACCGATGAAAACTACATCTTCTACGTTGGTGATAGGAAACAGTCGATATACAGGTTCAGAGGCGGTGATGTTTCCGTCTTTGTAAAAACGATGAACAAATTCGAAAAGAAAATCAAGGATGGCAATGGGAAGTACAGCATACTTTCGCTGAAGACGAATTACCGTTCCCATCCAGAACTCGTTGATTACTTTAACTACATCTCTGAGAATGTTATCTTCAACAATGTCATTTACGAAGGACTTGCTACAAACAAGAACACAAATAAGAACAGTAAAGAAAATGAAGAAGAAAAGATCTTCGTACACGAAGTTTTTAGATTGAAATATCCAGATCTTTACAATAAACTTTGGTTCATAGAATCAGACGACAAATCCTCCTCAGCTTTCTTGCCAGATCCAAATGAAAATGTACCTGATGGAGTTAAGAGAGTGAATTACATCAAGGTTAACGCCGCATCCGATGAGGAAAAGAAAAACGAGCGAGAGATTGAAGCTCTGAGCGTTGCCAAGATGATAAAAGCGCTTGTCGGAAAAGAAATGACGTTTTACGAGAAACAGGACGGAAAACATGTTCCGGTTGTAAGAAAGATAACCTACAAAGATTTTGCCATACTTTCTTACAAACTCCAAGAAGTTGAGGATGTCTACAGAGAAGTCTTTGCACGAGAAGGAATACCACTTTACATAGTCAAAGGAAGAGGCTTCTACAGAAGACCCGAAATAAGAGCCGTTATATCAGCTCTCGACGTTATCCAAAACCCGAACAACAACTACCACTTCGTCCAAATCTTCTTGAGCCCATTTTTCGAGGAAATCTCCGAAAACTCCGTAAATGCGGACAACTCTTCGGATGAAAGGCTTAAAATGCTGAACAGAATAACACAAAGATACAGGGAATCTGCGCAGTCGGGTATAAAGAAATCATTCTTCCAGTGCGCAAAAGATTTGAGAAACGAAGGGGCACTTCCTCATCACATCTGCCAGATGCTCGACCTGATTGAAAAATACGACGAGCTGAAGTACTACCTGAAGCCCGCAGAAACACTCAAACTATTCATCAAAGAGAGCGAATACCTCAGAAAGCTTGCACAATATCCCAACTCGAGCCAGAGGCTCAGGAACGTTAGGAAACTACTCGAGCAAGCCTCCGACTTTAACGACCAAGCACCGACATTCCTTGAACTGACAAGACTGCTTGAGAAAATCTCTGAAATCCAAGAAGTTGAAGCGTCTGAAATCTCTGAAGAAGAAGACGTCGTGCGCATGATGACTGTGCACGCATCTAAGGGTTTGGAGTTCAACATTGTCTTTTTGGTGAACAACGACTACGGGGATAGAAACGAAGAGAAGACGCTATTCCCTTACTCAGAGAACGAAATTGAGAGTGTGAGGTACATATACATAAGTCAGTTCTTGGATAAAGTTATCGAGAAGTTCGGAAACGGGAAATTGACAGCAGAGTTGGAAAAAGAATTGAGGAAAATATTGGAAGCAGAAATCATATACGACGAAACCGAAATCCTGAGAAAAGTCTACGTAGCGATAACAAGGGCTAAAGAAATGCTCTTTGTCTTGGACTTGCAGAAAAAAAAGAGCGACAACAAGAAAGGAACGCCTGCAATTAAGTATTTAGATTATAAAGGATATGAAGAGAACGTAAAAGTCATCGAAAACATCTCAGAAATTGAAAAGCTCATTGGGGAGATTGTTGGTAGTGATGAAGAGGTTCATCTTGAACAGGCTGAGGCGAGTGCAGAAGAGATAGAAAGTAAGTTCAACAAAGAACTTATCGAAACAGATTTCACACAAACTGCCTACAAAAGGTACATCTCACCAACGATAATTTACAACCTGAGAGATGAAAAGAGCGATTTGGAAGCGATAAACGAATTGGAGCAGGATTTTGAAGTTTCGGAAGGTATTTCTTTCGCTTCCGCTGGAGCGTATCAAAACTACGAAGGTAGAGGCAGCATGGCAAGGCTTGAAGCACTCAACGAACTGCTTGAAAGGTCGTCGGAGATAAACATCGGTAAAAAAGTCCACTCGATACTCACAAGCGTTAATAAGTACGAGCATATAAAAGCTCTCGTGGAGCGAGGGAGTATACCTGAGCAGATATTGAACGTTCACATCTTAGAACCCCTGTTCAACGAGAACGAGAAGATATTATCCGAATGGAGAATCGCAAAGCATATCGAAATAGATGGCAAGAGCTATGTACTCTTCGGCGTGCCTGACAAGGTATTTTTGAAAAACGGTGAGTTCTACGTTGTCGATTTCAAAAGCGCAGACCTTTACGGTAACTCAGATGCAATTGAACGCTACAAATTCCAGCTGAAATTCTACATGTACTTGCTCTCCGACATTGGAAAAGTCCACTGTGGGTACTTAGTCAGCGTTCCGAGGGGGCAGGCTCTGAGAATCGACCCGCCCGATGAAAGGTTCTTCGATAAGATTGTTGAGAAGATCGAGAGCTTTGAGGAGATGATGAAAATATGACGAAGAAAGTTGCCTATCTTATCCCGATAGATGGAGACCACTTCGAATTCATTGCTGAACAGATCGCTCCGATGTACCTCAGAGACCCGCTTGATTTTCTCTTCATCGGGCCATCCGGATTCTATGTCAGGCAAGTGGCTGACAGCGTAGCAAGAAGGGTTGGGAAAGCGATAAACAGGGATGCGTTCAGAGTCATTAACCAGTATGTTACCGAAATACTTAAACTGAACAACTACGATGCGGAAGTCTTCGACAGAGATTTTTACACAGTCTACGTCACAGACGTCATCGATAAACTCGCAGCGGATAAAAAATTCTCAGGCGATTCACAAAAGGAGATTATATTGCGAACGCTCTCCAAATCTCCGACGATAATTGAATACATCGTCGACTTGTTCGAAAAAGTATGGGAACTGACGCTCTACGGAGATGAGCTGAACGAAAACCAAGAAAAACTCAAAGGCACGTACGCTATCATATACGAAATACTCCAGAATCCTGAAACGCCCTTTGCCGAGATACTCAGCGAAATCATCCGCAAGATGCAGGAATCAGCAGAAAAATTGAAAGGCAGGAAAATATACGACCCCATAAGCGTATACAGATGGTACGTTGAAGAAGCTGAGCATGTTGAACCTGAGCGGAAAACACTCGCTCTGAGCGGATTCTTCGACATACCACCGCTGATGCAAAAATCTTTAATCAAAATGTTCGAAAAGGCCGAAGAAGTTTTATTCTTCGTCTGGCAGAGACCGCACGATTTCTCATTCGAACAGCTCGACGAGGTTTACGAATTTATCAAAGAGAGCGGCTTTGAACTGAAGACAGATTACTGCCACAAACGCTTTGTCAGCTTAGGAGAGCTGAAAGATAGGAAAACGATCGAAGAAGTACCAATCGAAAGCCAAATTTACCAGTACAACTATACTGCGTCTCAAATTAAGAGATTACTCATCGAAGGAGAGAATCCCGACAACATAGCCGTGGTTACGCCATCTTCTTCCATCGCAAGAAGGCTCATGGAGGAGCTCGACGAAGCGAAAGTGCCTTACAGATACAGCGGGAAGATACCACTAACGCAAAGCAAAGTCGTTCAGATATTGATTCAACCGCTCGAAACATATTTCAACGACCTGAACTACGAAAACATCTTGGCAATTATTGAATCCCCGCTTATTCCTGAAAGAAAACTTACAATGGACGAGATAGAGGATTTATTCAAACAGTTCGGATACTTCTCCGTGAACTTGACACAGTCGCTGTTGAAGGACAAAGAGAAGAGGAACGAGATATTCTTCAGAAAACTGGAAGAAGAGATAGAGGAGATAAAGGCTGAGAAAGAAAATATAGAAATAGAAGAGGATGTCTACTACGACACCATCAAGAGATTGGAACAGCTTGAAGAATTCAAGAGGATAATGAACGACCTGTTTGAAATCCTCGATGACATCTTCAAGAGTGCTCAGGAGAAAGACTTCTTCGAATGGTATCGCGCGTTCATATTGAAATACTCAAAGAGCTTCTCAAAAGCATTTGAAAAATCTCAAGACAGCAGGCTTGTGTCGCACAGCTTGGGCAACGAGGTTAATGCATTCTCAAAATTCATAGAAATAATCGACAAACTTGAGGACTACACGAAGAGAATTGTCGAATTGGGTGACAGAAAGAGCTTGGAAAGCTGGAGGAAAATATACAGACTTCTCACAGTCCTGCTCAACTCTTCAGGCTACAGAGAGACGTTCAAATCGGCGAACGTCGTTGACATAGTCGACCTTTCAAATGCGAGGTTCTTGAACAAGAAATACAAATTCTTCTTGGAATTCACGGATGATTACTACCCATCTATAGAGAAGATAAACCCGCTATTGTTCAAGACGAACAGCGAAAGGTCGAGGATATATCAAATCGTTGAAGAGCGAGAGAGAAGGTCTCTGATACTGTCGTTATTGTTCAGCGACATATCACAGCTCATCGTCCCGCTTGCAACGAACACGGGCGACATGCTCGTTCCGTCCAAATACACATCGGAATTTGCCAACAAAAGGCGCACTGAGAAATATGTACCATCCCTTGAGGACGTGTATTCAGAAATAGACTACGAAATCGAAAGACTGAAAGCTGACGAACATTCGAAAAAAACGTTAAGCGAATCGGACTTCATCGTCGGACCAGTGGACATGAAAGAATTCAGCTTCAGCAAAATCAACACATACATGAAATGCCCGCTCCAATTTTTCTACCAGCAGGTTCTCAATATTTACAAACCTGGCGCGGCTATTGAGAATAAGAAATCCATCAACGATGGAATTATTGCACATAGGATTGTGAAGAGGTTCTTTGAACTTACGAAAGAAAAGACGATTTTTGAAATAGATGAAAAACAAATAGACGAATGGCTGGAAGAAGAGTATGTCAAACTGTACAACGAAGGCATATATGCTTATTCTATACCAAAAGAATTGAAGATCAAAGAATTCAAGGAGAACCTCTTAACTTTGATGAACCTTTTTGTGCAGAGCAAAAAGGTTATAACCTTAGGTAACAGGAGTCTTGGAATGTCGCAATCAAGCGAAGAAAGTGATGAAAAACCTCGCAAAAAGAACAGCACTAAAGTCACGACGGTAGACTTAGTTTCTGATGAAATTGCCGAACTCGAATCGGAATTTGTAGTTCACCATGAAGGTTATGAATTCACAGTCAGAGTAGACCGGATAGACAGAATATCGCCGAAAGTTGTACTTTCAGAAGACGAAAATGTGAGACACACAGTTGAAGAAACAGGCGGAAGTAGCGATTACTTAATAATAGACTACAAATATTCAAAAGTTAAGAACTCTCCAATTGAGCAACTACTTTTCTATGACTGGGTTATTCAGAAATCGGAGAAAAACACTAAGTACAGAGGAAGTGATGTATACTTTGTACTCTTCTCTCTCAGGTTTGATCAGAAAGAGGAAAAATACTCCTATGAATACGCAAAGCGGCAAAACAACGGAGAAGCCAAGATATTTTTACCGGGAGGCAAGAGAGGAAGGATAAGCAAATATTACCAATTTGACTATCAAATCTTTGAAGACTGGTTGATGAATTTGATTGAAGGCATTACTGAAGAAGGGAAATTCGTTCCCGTTTTCTTGAGTGATGAAATGAACTCCTTTATTAATTCCATTACAGCGGATGGAGAAGAAATCGAACTTGTCGCACCTGAGGGCTCAAAACATACGCGCAAGTGCAGAGGATTTGGGCAGGAGTGTTCGTATGAGCCAATCTGTGCGATGTTTGAGGTTTATAATGTGAGGCTGAAGAAATAGTAGTAAGGACCTATTTTGCACATAACCCTAATAACGAACTAGTAAAAAACAAAAACACCCCCGAGTGTGGTAAAATATAACCCACATGGGGGTGTTTTTCCTTTACCTCTCTGCCCTTATCTTCTCGGTGCACCTCTCATGTTCATATTTGGCTGGTTCGGTTGCATTTGAGGAGCTTGAACAGGAGCTTGCGCTGGTGCTTGAACGTTTGGATTGACGATGATTATCACAACGTTCCTATTCTGATTCGCATATCTTTGTGCATTCTGAAATTCTTCTTGCGCTCTCGGAGCGTTTGTGTTCTGCTCGTCCCATCCGAATCTGCCTTTGTCTGCTAAATCGAATGTCTTGTCTCCCAATACTACCTTCTCTGCTATGAAAAACTTTGCTTCAGTTGTTTCCGCTACTTTTCCTGTGAGTTCGATTTCTTGCCCTGTTTTGAGTTCTGTCAGTCTGAAGAGTGGTCCTGCGTGAACGTCGATGACACCGTCGGTTGTTTTAACTTTCAAAATGAATCCTGCTTCTGGAGTCCAAGAGAATTGTTCGATAGTCCCTTTCAGTGTTGTGGTATCGCTTAGTTTAACGCCTTGTGGTAAGTTTTGATAGAGCCTCTGCTGTACTGTTTGAGCTGCGACGTTCTGCTGGTTAAGTTGAACACCATAACCTGGTCCGAAGCTTGGTCCGAATGCGAATAGACTTCCTGCCAACACAACACCTGCGACTAAAACTACTAACACCTTTTTCATACTCATCAACCTCCTGTTTTCTTTTTTTTAGTTTTGCCACCTTTCTTTGGACTTCCTATTCTCATGGTGGACGGTACGATTATACTTATGCAACCTTAGAAAGTTCTTATAGTATCCTTAGAGTTGGCTTAGAAATTCTTTATGGAAAACTGGGTTTTGGTGATAGAATTAATGTAGGGTGTATGGAAGGGGGGTAGTGTAATATGAAGATTTATTTTGATAAGGAACTGCAGATTAATGATCTGATGGAGTACTACGGCCCTTGCATAGTCCAGATTGGTAGCAATCTGTATGTAGACCTGCACTCTACCAACATACTCAATTTTCTGATGCTGGACTCGGTTAGAGAGTACACTGATACATTATTTGGCAGAGAGCTGAAATGCATTGAATATCTCCATGAAAATCAAACGAACTTCGTGGAATTCAGAGATTTAACCCCTCTTGATGAAAAGAGCTTTGAGAATTTCAAAGTTGCGAATGTCATTGTAAAGCATGTAAAGATGCAAAAAGGCTACACTTCTGTACCGCTTCTTTCCGTAGAAAACACGGTATACGGTATGGAGATATCATTGAGTTTAAATAAACAATACATGCTCGCTCATACTGAATATTTCTCAAATAAGGGCTTTGTTCATCTGTTAGATTTTCTAATTGCTTGGATGCTGGGACAGATGATGAAAGGGGAGAATATAAAAATCGCGAGCTCTGAGCCACTTATGTACAAAATGGACTTGAGCCAGATTAGTGAAGAGAAAGCTTTGATGCTGGAAGAGATGTTTAAGAATGTTAACCTTAAGATGGTAGATGTAATTGACGGATTATATGATTTGATGCTAAGGCTTTTGCCGAATATGGAGAATGTTTCACTAATTGAAAACAGAGACTTTGTTGTAAAGATGCTTCTATCTGGTCAACCTCTTTCAAAATTTGTTCAAGAACTTAGAACGATTGATGAACTCTTTAATAGCATCAGGATTTGATTATTGCTTAAATATTGGAGGTATAGACTTTGAGAAAAATAGATTACAAAGCTTTAGAAGAAAAAGTGAGAAAAAACGAAAAGCAAAAGCTTGCCGTTATCTGTTATGCACAGAATAACGGAAATATATTGTTCCTGCACAGAAAGAAAGAACCGTTTGCCGGTTTTTTAGTCCCACCGGGTGGGCATGTCGAAGACGGAGAGCATGTTGAGGATGCTATAAGAAGAGAGTTCTTGGAAGAGACTGGGCTCGAACTTGTTAACTTGAAATTAAAAATGGTCACTTCCGAAGAAGGACCTGAGCACTACAATTGGGTGCTTTTCATATTCACAGGTAGTACACTTTCAGATGATTTTGTGGAGAGTGAAGAGGGAAATCTCGTATGGATAAAAAAAGAAGAGGTTATGCAGCATAACCTCTCCATTATTGATAAAGAGCTTTTCCCGTATATTATGGACGGGAGCGATAAAATATGGTTTGCGAAGATTAAGTACAACGATGAAAAGTCTTTTGAACATTTGGAAATAAACGAACTGAATTTGTGATGCTTTCTAATCTTCAATCTCCATGCTGAAATCTACGTATTTCACTTCGCTTGTTAGTTTGCCTATGGAGATTACGTCGACGTATTCGCAAAGATATTCGCTGAGTTTTTCAGGATTAACCCCGCCGGAGAGCTCTATCAAGACGTGCGGGAATTTTTCTTTTATTTTTCTTGCAACTTCGCAAGCTTTTTGCGGAGGAAAGTTATCGAGCATGACTATATCTGCTCCCACTTCGCATGCTTCAAACGAGCTCTCTTCATCTTCAACTTCGACTTCTATCTTCTTTGAAAACGATATTACCTTTTTCACTTCTTCAACAGCTTTTCTAACTGAGCCGTACAGTTTTAGATGGTTGTCTTTTATCATAGCACAATCTGAAAGGTTAAGCCTGTGGGTATCCCCTCCGCCGTGCATGATTGCGATTTTTTGCATTTCCGAAGTGAATGGTATAGTCTTTCTCGTTGCAGCGATCTTTACATTTTTTCCTGATTTCTCAATCACTTCGACAAGCTTTCGAACTTTTGTCGCGATTGCACTCATAAAAGATAACGTGTTAAGAATGCTTCTTTCAGAAATCAATAAATTGTACGCATCTCCTTCAATCATTCCAATGATGCCTTTTTGAGCGATTTGACCGTCTTTATAGTAAAATTCGTGTTTTATTCCTAACTTTGAAAGTACACCTCTGACAATGTCTATTCCTGAAATAACGATGTTTTCCTCTTTAAGTAAAATGACAGCCTTTGCCTCTTTTCCTCGCAGTGGGTATGAAGCGTAGTCTATGAACTGTTCGTCTTTTCGGATCAACTCGACTAACGAGTCTATGACTTTTTCGTACACAGCCACTCACCTCGTTAGTTCCAGCATCTTCTCTACGGCTCTTCTTGCTTTCCGGGCTATATCTTCATCGACGAGGACTTCGTATTTTTCCTCAAGCAGTGCCAAATATGTGTTCTTCAATGTATTTTTCTTCATGTTGTAGCAGACCATTGAACTCACCGGGATAAATTTTCTGTCTGGGTACAGGTTTTCAAGTTTGGAGAGCATGCCAACTTCTGTTACTACGATGAATTCTTTTGCATCCGTTGTTGTTGGATACTTTTCCATTTGAGAAGTGCTGCCTACAAAGTCAGCCAGTTTTCGTATATTGCTCGGCACCTCTGGGTGTACCATCACTTTTGCATCGGGATATTTGCTTATCAGAAATCTTATCTCATCTTCTTTGACATAGTTGTGCACGTAGCAGTACCCTGTTTCACCGGGGATTGGTATGATTTTCTTTCCCGTTTTTTCTGCAACGTACGAAGCAAGGTTCTTGTCAGGACCGAAGAGAACGGTATCTGAATCGAGTTTGTTTACGACATCAACAGCATTTGCCGAAGTGCAGACTACGTCAGCGTATGCTTTTACTTCTGTGCGGCTGTTCACATACACGACAAATGGAGCGTTGTATTTTTGCTTAGCTTCAATCACGTCTTTGACTTCCAGAGAGTTTGCCATAGGGCAGGTGGAATGCCTAACAGGAACTATGATTTTCCTTTCTGGGTTCAGAACTTTCATCATCTCAGCCATGAAGTCCACGCCGAGGAAGAGAATTTTTTGAGAAGGTATAGTTGTTACAAGCCTTGCAAGTTGAAGTGAGTCCCCTATATAATCGGCAATTTGCTGGAGCTCCGGAATCTGGTAGTTGTGCGCAACGATGGTGTATCCTTTCTCTTCAGCTAATCTTCTTATTTCCTCTGGTGTTATTAATCCTTTTCTCAACGTTTCAAGTGCGGAAGTTGGACCCATGGTTTCCACCTCACTTATCCATTCTTTCTTATCATCCAATCTTGAATTTCTCTATATTCCGCTTTATAGCCGCCGCGAGTGAGAGCGGTGTGAGGTAACTCGTCTTCGGGTTTGGAGACGGTTTGTTCTTGTGAATTACTGTGTAATTTCCTACGGAGGAGAATATATTTATTTCATGGATATTTTCATTAACATTTGGATCAGCTACCACGTTGACGGTGACCTTTTCAAAACTGCCGAGGGCTAAAGAGAGCGTGACTGAAACGTTTGTGTTCTGCGGAAATTTCTTAATGGCTTCTACAGCGTTTCCTGAGAAGATTGTTTTGGGTTCCTGTATTTCTTCTATTCCAAATGCCTTTGGTGGCTTTTTTGTGGTTAGTACAACCTTCTCTACGTAATTTCTCACTGCACGGACAATATCAATTCCGCCTATTGCTCCGGATGGGATATATACATTTGAGGAAGAATTCTTGAGTTCTGCTAAGAAAGTTGCTCTGAACTCTTCGTCTGCAAATGCACCTGAACTGATGATGTAAAAATCCTTACCGCTTTTAAGAATGTCAATCCCGAATTCTTTGACAGCCTCAACTGATGCACATTCGACAACGATATCTGTTTCGCGAGGTATTTCAAAGCGTTCTAAGTATTGGCAATCAAGGTCTGTTTTTTTCAAATCGTAATACCAGCAGAGATCAATATGGTCCTTGAGTTCACTCTTAAGTATCCCCGCAATATTTCCCCCGCCGATGAATAAGATGTTGAGCTTCTGTTTTTCCATCATCAAACCCCCTCCACATTTATCTCTTTTGACAGTATTATACTTTTAATGTTATTTATTGTCAATCAATGTAAAAACCAAAAAATTTTTGAAAAAAGTATACAAAATTTTGATATTGGTAGTATAATGGATTGACTCAAGGTGTCTAGGATTGAGCTGTAGCAGGTGTATAGACAAAGTGTGTAAAGATAAAATTAATAATTCTAGTTCCTCCTTTGAGAGGAGGAAAAAAAGTGCATCCAAAAGGACAAACTAAACAGCAACGGACCGGGAAGAGATTAGCAAACAATTTCTGTTTAGAAGTTTCGATTGGATTAGTTCTTCTTAGCATTGCGTTCTTCTTAAGCCAGTATCGAGAATTCGCGGTTGTTTTTGGGGAGTTATTTATTCTAACAGGCATATTTCAGATTATCTTTGTCAAGGGATATCGCATTTTTGGACTTTATTATCTCCTTTCATCTATATTCCTAATTAGCTTGGTGTACCGTTCAGAGCTTTGGATCTTTTGCACGCTATTTTACTTGCCTTTGTTCTTATCTTATTCGAAAATGCATAATATTACCCTCCAAAGTGGTTTTAAGGTTCTCAGAACAATAGCCATCTTATTAGCCCTTCTCAGCACTCTCTTGTATGTTTTCAAGCTTAATATATTAATCAATATTCTTGTGTTCGTGCACAGCTGGATCCACGTTTGGGTTTATTCGCGTTTTAGATACGTTGATTTCAAATTTCTTGCCCAAGTCTCTCAAAAAGTTGAGCCAGAGAGTCTGAAGAGTGATGGAGATAGCATAAGCAATCTCACATACAAGAGCCCTGCCAAGGTTCTTTGGACTCGGAGCGATGTGTATTCTTCGCCTGTTGTGAGCAACAGCTTGATTTATGTAACATCTACCGATGGGTGTGTTTACAAATTTTCGAGTGAAGGCAATGTCATATGGAATAGGTGCTTCGATGAAGATATAATAGCTTCACCTGTATTGGATCAGGACGAGAATGTTTACATTTTTACACTTTATGGAAAGATATACGTTGTTAATAAGGATGGGAAATATAAAAAACTTTGCAATTTGAGAGATATTGTAGTGTCAACCCCTGAGTTTTTGAATAAAGTGTTTTACGTTGTAAGTCATACTGGAAAGCTGTATGCAATAAATTCAGAAGGGAAGAAACTTTTAACAGTTGAACTAAAAGTTGAAAGTGATTCTAAACCTGTTGTGTTCGAAGAATATATCTATGTGACAACGAATGATGGGAGGTTGTATAAGGTATCTTTAGATGGCAAGATTCTATGGAAATTTGTAGCCGGTGGCGATGTTCACACTTCGCCGGCAGTTTGTGGAGATCGATTCGTGGTTTTTGGCTCAAACGACCAGAATTTGTACGCTGTGGATTTTAATGGCGAGTGTCTGTGGAAATTCAAAACTGAAGGTGAGATACTCTCATCGCCTAAATGTGATCGTGAAGCAATTTATTTTGGCTCAAGAGATAAGAATTTCTATTGTGTGGATGGTTTTGGTGTAAGACGATGGGTGTTTTCATCAAATGCGGAAGTGAAATCTACGCCGAGCGTTTCAGAAAAAGGATATGTATATTTTGGTTGTGACGATGGAGCGTTCTATGCATTAGACAAAAAAGGAAAAGTCTGTTGGTATACAAAAATTGGTGGTACGATATATGCGGACCCGTTTATTACAGGCGAAGAGGAAATTTACGTTTCCTCTTTGGATGGGGGAATATATGTTTTTAGGTGATTTTATTTGATCTCACTAATACAAGCATTCCTGTAAGGAAAAATAGATTTTGAAAAAAGTATCGCCTCCTGATAATATATAATTACCCCATCACACTAAAATCAGGAGGCGATACCATGGAACAAAAGTATGTTAATCCAAAAGTTTCAAGAATTTCTCAAGACACTCTAATTGTCGGTATTGATGTTGCTAAAAGAAATCATTGGGTTAGGATGACTGATTATCGTGGAATTGATTTGATTAGCCCTTTCAAGATTAATAATACCATAGATGGTATTAAAATGTTAGAGGAAAAAATAAGAATTATT